>CAZSBV010000048.1:0-10921 GCA_964605105.1 uncultured Lachnospiraceae bacterium
TTCTTCATACTATCTATTCCTTTCGGTTCGTACAAACTATATTATCACAATCAGAACTATAACAGGTCACGTTTCCTGCAACCTTCCAATTACAGTTCTGTCTTCCCTCTACACTAATAAGGTAAAAAGGAAATAAATCATCGGCGCTGTCACAAGTACACTATCGAATCGGTCCATGATTCCTCCGTGTCCCGGAATCAATTTACCATAATCTTTAATATCATAGTTTCTCTTAATTGCAGACGCTGCCAAGTCCCCAATCTGGGACACTACGCTGCCGATGGCTCCGATAAGAGCAAATATCCAAGTTACCTGCTGTTCTGCGATTACCTGCTCTACTACAAAATATCCAAACAACGCTCCCACTATGGCAGAACCGGCAATTCCACCAATGGAACCCTCAATGGATTTTTTCGGGCTTAAAACCGGTGCGAGTTTGTGCTTTCCAAACAACATACCTACACAATAAGCACAGGTATCACTAATCCAGGAACTTATAAAAATTACCCACACAAAATATACTCCATATTCCAATTCTCTTGTCATATAAACAAAAGAAAATAAAACCGGTGCATAAATAAATGAAAAGTAAGTACTCATAATCTGATTTGCATGATACCTCGGAAATGTAAACACATATACCATCAATAATACAATCAATGCCATTATCGAAATCATAATCATTAATTGCGCATTCTTCAGCACTGCCATATCTATATAATAGAAACTAATAAAAATATACCCGACTATTTCCAACGTATTCTGTTTTCTAACATTTTCCTGAATTTTGCAAGCCAGACAAAGTTCATGAAATGCAATAATGGATATGAACCATAAGGTCGCTGCCAAAACATATCCACCACTGCCTACAGTAATTAAAGCCAGTATCACTAACAAAATTCCACTGATCAAACGGCTTTTAAACATCTTACTTTATTCCTCCTTAAGAAGACCGTATCTTCTGTCTCTATGATTATATGCATCCACAGCTTTTTCCAATTCTTCTTTTGAAAAATCAGGCCACGGTACACCTGTAAAATAAAATTCCGTATAAGCAAGCTGCCATAAAAGGAAGTTTGAAATACGCTGCTCATTACAGGTACGAATCAACAAATCCGGTGCTGGAAGTCCTGCTGTATCCAGACTATTTTCCATAACCTCTTCTGTGATTTCTTCCGGTTTCAATTCACCGCTTGCTACTCTCTGAGCAATCTTTCTGGTTGCACGTACCAGTTCATCTCTTCCACCATAATTTATGGCAATCGAGAAGTGAAGTCCGGTATTATCCTTTGTAGCTTCTTCCAACTGTTCGATACTTTTTCTGATATCATCATCCAAACGACTCTTTTCACCAATAACACGTACACACATATTATTCTTAGCTGCTATCTTCAAACAATTCTTCATATAGTTTCTAAGTAGCTTCATCAATGCATCTACTTCATCCTTAGGACGATTCCAGTTCTCTGTAGAAAAAGCATATACTGTCAGATATTGAATTCCCATTTTATAAGCTACTTCACAGATCTCTTCTACAGTTTTGGCACCCTGTACATGTCCGTAGTTTCTTGGCATACCTTTTGCCTTTGCCCAACGGCCGTTCCCATCTAAAATAATGGCTACATGATTTGGAATATTCATTGTCTTTC
Organism: uncultured Lachnospiraceae bacterium; assembly: GCA_964605105.1. Classification (GTDB taxonomy): domain Bacteria; phylum Bacillota; class Clostridia; order Lachnospirales; family Lachnospiraceae; genus SFDP01. The sequence continues at coordinate 1,650 of CAZSBV010000048.1, forward strand.
CCTCATCTCTTTCCTAATAAATCCTTCCGCGTAAATAAAAGCTGCCTGTATAAGGCAGCTTTTATAACACAAGTCTATACAGTTAAGATTTCTTTGGATTTTTCCTCTACTGCTTTTTCGATGTCTTTGATATATTTATCTGTCATTTTCTGAATTTCTTTTTCTAAATCTTTGATTTCATCTTCAGAAACTTCTTCTTTTGCTAATTTTTTAAATGCATCATTAGCATCACGTCTAATATTACGGATAGCAACTTTTGCCTCTTCTCCCTTTTTCTTAACATCTTTCACTAAATCTTTACGACGTTCTTCTGTTAATTCCGGAAATACAAGACGAATTACAGAACCATCGTTGTTAGGTGTGATTCCAATATCAGATGCCATAATTGCTTTTTCAATAGCACGAATTAAACTCTTTTCCCAAGGTGCAATCTGAAGCATTCTTGGTTCCGGAACGGAAATATTACCTACCTGCTGAAGTGGTGTAGGTGTTCCGTAATAATCTACTTTAATCTTATCCAAAACATGAGGATTCGCACGGCCAGCTCTGATTGTCTGATATTCTCCCAATAAATGATTGTAAGCCTTTGTCATTTTTTCATCAAATACTTTTACTCTTTCTTTCATAACAATTCTCTCTGCTTTCTTTTATATTTTATCATTTAAACCAGAACCTTGGTTCCGTTAAAATTACCTTTTACAGTATTAACAATACTATTTTCTTCATTTAATCCAAATACCCACATCGGCATCTTATTATCTCTTGCCAAGATAGATGCTGTCATATCCACTACCTGAAGATTCTTTTCAATTACTTCATCGATAGTAACTTCATCGTATTTTTTCGCATCCGGATTTTTCTTTGGATCATCGTCGTAAACACCATCAATCGCTTTTGCGAGAAGAATAACTTCTGCTTCTACTTCAATCGCTCTGAGCACTACACCGGTATCCGTTGAGAAGTAAGGATGTCCTGTACCACCTGCAAAGAACACTACCATTCCTTTTTCAAAGTATTTATTTGCTCTGTCTTTTGAAAATAATTTGGTAAAAGAACCACATTCAAATGGTGTTAATACATTTGTTTTCATTCCTACAGAACGGAAAATTTCAGAAACATAAATACAGTTCATGATGGTAGCCAGCATGCCTATCTGGTCTGCTTTCGTACGATCAATGTTTTCACTGGTTCTTCCTCTCCAGAAGTTACCTCCACCGATTACAATTCCTACCTGAATTCCATCATCTACTAACTCTTTTACCTGTAATGCCACTTTTCTGACAGTCGGTTCATCAAATCCTGTTTTCTTTTCTCCTGCGAGAGCTTCTCCGCTTAGCTTTAATAAAATTCTCTGCATTTGTACATTCTCCTATTTATTTTTTTCGACCTGCTTTTTTAATTTCTTCGAAGAAGGATGTTGGATTCACATCTGCATAACACTGAGAACACATACCTTCGATTACAGCACCATTATTGATCTGTACAGATTTGGATTTAATGTTACCCATAACAATAGCTGTTGTATCTAATACAACCGGACCATGAACATCAATATCCCCTTTAACAGCACCTGCAATTACTGCACTGGTTGCATAAATATTACCGATAATTACAGTTTCCTGCCCTACTTTTACCATTCCCAAACTTCTTACTTCACCAGTAATTTTAGCACTATCCGCATAAATTTCTGCTGCCTGGGAGTTACCTTCAATAACACCTGTAATACTCATTTTACCTGCAATATTAATATTACCATGAATTGCCCCAACTAATTCCAAAGATCCTTGAGAAGTAACATCACCGTTAATTACCATACCGGCAGTAATACTACTTACTTCATCAGATAATGGCTGATTAAAAATTGCATTCATATCGAGTTTTCTTTCTTTCTTATCTTCTCTTTTAACTTCTTCCTTCTTTGCTTCTTCTTTCTCTTTTAACATGGCCTCAATCTCTGCCAAATCATCTTCAGCCTGCTTTTCATCAATCACAGTCTCATCTTCCATTTCTTCCGGTACCAGCTCTGTAACTGCCTGAGATAAATCTTCTCTCAAATCCTGAAAAAATCCCATTTGTTCATCCTCCATCTATTCTTTTGTTGAACGTATTTGCTGTATCGTTACTGTTTCCTCATCCATAGGCAACAATACGGTATCGTCCAGCTGATTAATACCTTCTATGATAAGGGGCAATGCCTCTATCGTACTTCTCTTAGCACCAGAATCATGTAACAATACAATTGCTGTGTTACATTCTTCTACGCCTTTGATACAATTCTCTGCAATCTCTTCTGCGGATAGTATCTCAGTCTCTGCATCTCCACCGTATACATTCCAGTCAAAATACACAATCCCTTCCTTTTCCAGCCATTCCATAATCAAATTTCTATTCTCTTCTGAAACAATATTGTTGGCACTGCCTCCTGGAAAACGATATAAATTAACTTTTTCTCCGGTATTCAGATAAACATAGTCTCTTACTTTATTAAAATCATTTTTAAAATGCTCCAAAGAACTATAAACATCACTATACACATGACTATATGTATGGAGTCCCAAAGAATGTCCATCATCCAGAATGTCCTGAAGATAATCATCATATTGCGTATTCATACCCGTCACAAAAAAAGTGGCTTTCACATTATATCTCTTTAAAACATCCAAAATATCTTTCGTATAAATACTCGGTCCATCATCAAAAGTCAAATAAACTTTACGGATTACCTTTTCATCTTCTCCCGAAACATCCTCATCTACAGACTCTTCCTCCTGTGATACATTGTCTGCATTTATCCCGGTTTCATCATCCCAGACAATTTCAAGGCTCTTTCGATTCTCTTTTTTTAATTCTTCTATCTGACTCTCCAGATTTACAACTTTAATTGCCAGAATAATACAGAATATATAAGGCAGAATTAAGAGCAACGTTATTACTGCTACACTCATCTTCTTTAGCCTTTGAACCCGTTTTTTACGGTCTACCACTGCCGATACTCCTTCTTCACATTTTCATTCTTATTCTAGTGTAGTATACCATTTTACTATACCTCTTGGCAAGACAAATTAACTCAAGATATCTTTTTTTAAATAATACTTGTTATTTAATTTCATGTGTATTCTTATTGAGCATATACATAATATTATTCTATCTCTAACGCAAAGACATACTGTTATTTAATATCACTGTACTATAGATGAACAACGTATCCTGTCCATGAAAATCTACCAAATTGCCTAACATCTTACTTTGCACATATCGAGTATCCACTACCGTAATCTTAGAGTATCCATCCACCAACAAGGGGATCAAGCTGCTGCCAAAAGAATCGCGAAACACAATCAACTCCTTCTCCTGCCCTGCATTTGGATTTTCAATCACCTGTAAAGCACTGGTTCCGGACAAAAACAATTCATAAGCATCCTTTTCTTCTGCCTTTTCCATATTATAAATTACTGCCTCTTTGGCACTTCCGGTATCATAACTTGTAACTTTACATTGTCTTAAAACGGCACTATCCAGATAATACAATTTATCCGCCTTTACCGGAAGAGCTGCCTGCCCGTAATACACTCCGTAAAAAGGACTTTCCAATTCTTTCATCTCATATTCTACATTCGAAAAAGACTCTGCCCCCATAGTTTTCTTCAAATACTCTGCCACATCTAAGATTTTTTCCTGTCTCCAATGCGTGTCCGTTTTATAATAATCCTCGATACTCAAGAGCCCGCTGATATCAACATACTCAGCAAAATCCACTTTTTCCTTCATATAAGAGAACAATTCTTCATAATCCATGGATAAATACCCATTTTCGTCTGCCAAATAAAAGTTTTTATCCGGAACTATAGAAAAATAACATGTGCTACCCTGCTCTTTCAAATACATATTGTAAATTTCTTCTATTCGTATTGCAGCATGATCCAGCATTTTCGTCTGCATCGGGTATTCCATCTTTGATAAATGACCTTCTGCCAGATAAATATCATTATTATCCTTCTTTTGGAAAATTCCATAAGAGACACGCGCTTTTACACTACGAAACCAATCCCGGAAAGGAAACTGATCCAAAGAATAACTTTCAAACTCTTGCATAAACTCCCCGCTTAACACTGTTTCTATCGATATTTCCGGAAATTTTTCCAATACTCTTCTCTCACTTTCAGAAAAGCTGTCTTCTTCTTTGAACCAACAGAACATAGACAATACAAAGAAAAAAAATCCCATCAACAATACAAAAACAAGATTCCTATTGAAAGAAATTTTATTTTCCCTATTTTTAGAATTAAGTTTCATATTCCTATTTTATCCCTCCATTTTCTTTATACAATGTAATTTTCACTTTTTACTCTCTAAAAGCGGAAATACAAAAATGGATTAAAGGAACCGTCTACCAGAAATGCTGTAATTATGACCAAAAGTCCAATCATCAAGACAGGTTCCATAATACATGCTGCTTTTTTTCCTATTTTATCTTTCAAAATACAGTCATATATTTTCTTGGGTATTGGCGTAGCTCCCACAATCCCAATCAGAAAAATCACCAGATAATTTTTCAAATAATAAATGCTCTCCACGTTTGTTACGCCGCCAGCCCCAATTCCGAAAAGTCCTGCAATGTTTCGTCCGGCTTCTGTTAAAGTTGCAGCATCAAAAATGATAAAACTAAGCATGACGAAAAACAGTACATAAACATGATTTACTATTTTAAACTTCTCAATATATGGGCTAAGCCATAATTTCTCCACAATAAAAAAAACAACAAAATAAAGTCCCCATACAATAAAATTCCAGGCTGCTCCATGCCAAAATCCTGTTAAGAACCAAACTACAATAATGTGAAACATCCATCGTAATCTTGATACACGATTTCCACCCAGAGGAATATAAACATAGTCCCGAAACCAGGACCCCAGAGAAATGTGCCAGCGTCTCCAGAACTCCGTTATACTTTCTGAAATATAGGGATAGTTAAAATTTTCCATAAATTGAAATCCAAATATTTTTCCAAGTCCGATTGCCATATCACTATAACCGGAAAAATCAAAGTAAATATGAAGCATAAAACCAATGCCATACATCCAGAAAAACAGTACACTTTTTTCAGAAGAATCTTTAAAAATGGTACAACATTCTCCCAAGGCATTGGCAATGAGTACTTTCTTTGCCAGACCAATCATAAATCTTCGGATTCCGCTTGCTGCCAAGTCTATACTATGGGTTCTATTCCGCAATTGCTTTTCTACATCCACATATCTTACGATCGGTCCCGCAATCAGCTGCGGAAACATGGCTACATAAGTAGCAAGAAGCAGCGGATTCTTTTGTGCATGCACATTCCCCCTGTAAACATCTATGTCATAACTCAAAATCTGGAAAATAAAAAAACTGATACCAATAGGAAGTGCTATTCTAAGTAACGGAATTCCCAATCCCGTCCACGCATTAAAATTCTCTATAAAAAAATCTGCATATTTAAAGTATCCCAAGACCCCCACATCTAAAAGCACAGATAAGCACAAAAAGACTTTTCCCGCTTTCTGATTCCTGTATTTTTCAATCAATAGTCCAAAAACAAATCCACAGACAATTATAAAAAGCATAAGAAATACATATTTACTTTCTCCCCAGCCATAAAAGAATAAGCTGGAAAGCAACAAAACAAGATTTTTTGCTTTATCGGGTACTACAAAATATACAATTAATACCATTGGTAAAAAATAATATAAAAAAGGAATGCTTGAAAACAGCATGAAAAGACCTCCCTATAAAAGAAAAACCCCTAAGCGGGGTTTTTTCTTTCTATTCAAACTGAGATGGACACATTACAAAAAATACCATATTGTCAGCATTTTCTACCACTGTCTCTTCTGCTTCTGTACAAATATTCCATCTTGGATCAGCATTATCTTTTAAGGTCTGCATGAATGCTTCCACATCCGCACCATCTTCTAATGTGAACACATATCCCACGAAAGGAATAGAACCAATCATAGGAGCAAACATAATGCCGCTGTTAAATCCGGTAATTTCAGTATTACCAAAACCGGTAAGCAATCCTTCCTCTACTTCCATCGTAGCACCTTCAAACTGGATCATTGGATTGCTGAGAATCGCATCTGCCATTTCCTGTGCAGTAATTTCTGCATTTTCTGCCTTCAGTGCATGGAATTCCTGAACTAACATATATCCTACTGTTTCTCCGGAAACCGTATTCTCAGAACCTTCTGTCGCATTCTCTTCTGTTACAGGTTCCTCATCCACTGTGGGCATTTCTGCCGGTGTATCCTCCGGGGCTGCTGCCGGTGCATTTTCAACTGTAGCATCATTTCCATTGTTTGCTGTTCCACACCCGCAGGCAACAAGATTTGCCGCAATTGCAACACTTAAAATTGTTACCAAAAATCTTTTCATCATTTTTTCATAATCTCCTTTTTCTTTTTACCATATAGGGTTATTTATAGTATCTCTGGTTTTTTTATAAATATTTCTTTGTAGCTAATTTTACCAGAAGGTCTACGATTTTTTCCATAGATTCCACACATACATATTCATATCTTCCATGAAAGTTATGCCCTCCGGCACAAAGATTCGGACATGGCAATCCCATGTAAGATAATCTGGCACCGTCCGTACCTCCTCTGATTGGCTGAATACGTGGAATAATCTCCAATTCTTCCATACTTGTTTTTGCGTATTCTACTAAGAAGAAATATTCCGGTTCTACTTTTTCTTTCATATTATAGTAAGAATCCTTTTGCAGTACAGTTACAGTTCCTTCCCCATATTTCTGATTTAAGAACGCTGCTGTGTTTTCCATATATGCTTTCTTTATTTCAAATTTTTCTTTGTCATGGTCACGAATAATATAATTTAACTTAGCGCTTTCTTCATTCCCCTGCATATCTGTCAGATGATAAAAACCTTCATATCCGCAGGTATACTCCGGTTTCTCATTTCTAGGAAGCATCATTTCAAATTCCATGGCAACTAAGCTTGCATTTCTCATTTTATTTTTAGCCTCGCCCGGATGCACATTTACTCCCTGAATTTTTACAACGCAGGAAGAGGCATTAAAGTTTTCATACTCAATTTCCCCCAAAGCTCCGCCATCTACAGTATATCCATAGTCTGCTCCCAGACGTTCCAAATCAATATGATCCACACCACAGCCAACTTCTTCATCCGGTGTAAAACAAATAGCAATCGGTCCATGCTTGATTTCAGGATTAGACAATAATGTTTCTGCCATAGTCATAATTTCTGCCACGCCTGCTTTATCATCAGCGCCTAACAGTGTAGTTCCATCAGTAGTAATCAGAGTTTTCCCAATATACTCTTTTAATTCCGGGAATTTTTTCATTGTAAGCTTAATTCCCAATTCTTCATTTAACACAATATCCTGTCCGGCATAATTTTCTACGAACTGCGGATTTGTACACTCTCCTGAAATATCCGGTGCTGTATCCATATGAGCAATAAACGCAATTGTTTTGGGACTTTCTCCACCATCATTTGCTGGAATCTTTCCATACACATAACCGAATTCTTCATCAAAATATACATCAGAAACTCTTAAATCTATAAGTTCCTGATAAAGAATTCTTCCAAGATTTTTCTGCTTTTCTGTACTTGGAAAAGTAGAAGAATTTTCATCTGATCTGGTATCTACCTTAATATACTTTAAAAACTTTTCTGTTACTTTACTTGTCATCATAAATCACCTTCCATTTTCCGCCTTTCATTTCCATAACTGCACAGCCTTTTCCTTTTTTCTTTGCCTTATACATAAAACTGTCTGCTCTGCGATAAAGTTCTTCGTATTCAATTACTTCCCCGGTTTTTGTAAAAATAATACCAATACTTAAGGAAATTGTTACCTCTTTATTCTGCTTTTCTCCCTTAAGTACAATTGGGAACTCCTTCAAAATAGTTCTTGCCTTATTTATAACATGTGATTGTTCTGTAACATTTGGCATGAGAATAACAAATTCATCGCCTCCAATTCTTGCTACGCAGTCTCCTTTACGGAAATTGCTCCTTAAAATATCACTGATTCTGCAAAGAAGCTCATCTCCTGCCTCATGCCCTAATTCATCATTAGCCATCTTAAAATTATCAATATCTATAAGGAACACAGCACAAGAATCCGAAACATCCAAATTCATTTCCACATAACGTTCCATATATCTTCGATTATAAATTTTAGTTAATGGATCATGATAAGTTTCATTTTGTAGGAAATATTTCTGCTTGAACTCTTTAAACTTCATATTGGAATACAAAACATTAATTCCCAGTGCAAAAACTAAAATCAGAATGTTATTCAAAACATACCCAACAACTTCTATAGCATCCCCTAGTGGTCTTTGCGTAAAGAACAAGCCACAATCAAAAATAAAACATCCCAGCATAATGGGCATATATTGTAAAGGCATTATGCTTGTCATTGTAGTAGTTATTAATGTACATATCAGAATAGTATACGCGGTATGACTCGAATGATAAAAATATGCTACAGTTAATAATACCAAAAATATCATTAGATATACATTAGAAAAAATAATTGCATTCTTTTTATATTTTACAAAATAATATCTCATTAAAAAGAAAGTGATAAGTGAAAATGCTGACATACAAAAATAGATTCCACATACAAATTCCTTCATCTCTATTTCAATAACACTTAATCCCAAGCCATACAATAAAAACAAATAGATATTATGAACTGCAAATTTTTGATATACCGCTATAGTATACTCAATCACATCCTCATGAAATTCTTTATAATCCTCCATCCATCTATTTCTACGCTTCTTCTCTGTCATTCTCTTTATCCTCATAGATACAAATTTACATAATTATGTTATCCTACCTATGTGCTTTTGTCAAATTATATCCCATAAAAAAACCCCTGAAGTGTTATAACTCCAAGGGTTTTCATGCTAAATTATATACTACTTTCAAATACCACCGTTCTTTTACAACTGAAAAAAATCTCTTATCTCTCGCTTCCCCAATAGACCAATGCGGACATTCCCGGTCCTGTATGGGCTCCGATGATTGGTCCTATGTTGGCCATGTAGACCTCTGCTTCCGGAAATTTTTTTCTTACCTGTTCACACAATTCTTCCCCAATTTCCGGACAATCTGCATGACCTACCAATACTGCTTTTCCAAGTTCAGGTCTCCATTCTTTTTCCATATGCAAAAGTTTCGATTTTAAAGCCTGCTTATTTCCTCTCGGTTTCTCAATTACTTTTAGCTTTCCTTCA
>CAZSBV010000049.1:0-10455 GCA_964605105.1 uncultured Lachnospiraceae bacterium
TACGGCACCGGATGAAGTAATTGAATTTTAAGAACATAACTATTGCCAATATTAATTTATCGGAGAAACACATTCATGTCTTACCTTAAAGAAGGATGGAAAAATTACGTGAATATGTTTGAACTACAGAATAAATAATATATAAAGATGATCGAGAAGCTGGTGAAAGATGATTTCACTGGCTTTTTTAATTAGCTAATGATTGAGGAAGCAATTTCGTAGCTTGTGTGATAGAATTGAATTAATAAGTATAGATATAAATGAGACAAAGATGTATAAAAAAGATGTTGAAAAAAGCAATGTGCTATTCTGTAATAAATAGAGATATATTATGTATCGCAGAAGGAGGATAGATGAGTTATGGAATTAAGAGAAGTTCTGTTAAAAAGAAGAAGTGTTAGGAAGTTTACAGAGGAAACAGTTTCTGATGAGATGATTGAAGAGCTGTTGCATGCTGCAATGAGTGGACCAAGTGCATGTAACAAAAAACCTTGGGAGTTCTATGTAGTGACCAATGCGTCTGTTTTGGAAGAATTAAAAGCAGCATCAAAATTTTCAAGAATTACTTCGAAACTTGCAATTATTGTATGTGGCAATCTTAATAATGCATTACCTATGAAGATGGCAGATTATTGGGTTCAGGATTGCAGTGCTGCCACAGAGAATATTTTGCTGCGCGCAACAGATTTAGGACTGGGAGCAGTGTGGTGTGGAATTTATCCGCAGAAGCGTGCAGAAGAACGTATGCGTAAAATACTTGGTATCTCTGAAAGAGAAATTCCTTTAAATCTTATTTTTATAGGACATCCGGCAGAGGAACCAGAAGGCAGAGACCAGTATGAAGAAAAGAAAGTGCACTATGTCAAATAAAGACTATTTTCTGTCTGAGAGAAAAGTAATGAGACAATATCAACGAACTTTATGAAACAAAAATGTGATATGATAAATACAATAAGAACGAAAAGAGGAAAAAATTATGGGAATTGTTGTAATTGGTACTGTATTTGTAGATATAAAAGGTTTTCCGGGAGATGTCTATATTCCAAATGGACGTAATGCGGGCAGAGTGGAATTTGTGCAGGGTGGTGTTGCCAGAAACGTGGTAGAAGATATTGCAAATCTGGAACTTCGTCCGACTTTTGTAGGGACTGTGGATGAGACCTCTATGGGAAAAGATGTAGTAGATAAGCTTGTGCGCCATAAAGTAAACGCAGATTATGTGAAAGCAATGCCGGATGGAATGGGTACATGGCTTGCGTTATTTGATAATAATGGAGAGGTAGCTGGTTCCATTTCCAAACGGCCAAATACACATCATATTTTGTCTATTTTAGAAGAACATGGAGACGAAATCATAAAGGAATGTGATTCTATCATTTTTGAATTGGATTTACACAAAGATGTGGTAAAGAAGATTTTTGAATTGGCAGAAAAGTACCAGAAGAAAGTATATGCGCTGGTTTCCAATATGAGTATTGCTGTAGAACGTCGTGATTTCTTACAGAAACTGGATTGTTTTATTTGCAATGAACAGGAGGCTGGATTACTGTTTTTGGATGATTATACAGAAACCTCTCCTGAAGAGTTACGTGATATTTTATCTAAAAAGATTAAATCAGCCAATATTCCTGCTATGATTGTTACAATGGGAGCGAAAGGTGCTGTTTATGCAGATAAGTCTGGTAATAAGGGGATGATTCCTGCAAGGAAAGTTGCGGTAATGGATACTACCGGGGCTGGAGATGCCTTTTGTGCAGGAGCAATGTCAGGTCTTACTTATGGAAAGACTTTGGAAGAAGCGATTCAAATCGGTACTGTGCTTGCTTCCTCAGTTATTACATCTTCTGACAATGTTTGTCCACGTTTCAGACCGGAGGAATTTGGATTATAATTTGGATGTTATGACTTGAAGTTTTTGAAAATGTATGTGAGGTAAGAGGAAGAGAGCATGTTAATAGCGAAGTGTGTGGGATTGACAGGATTGCCTTGCAGAGTGATTGTGGAAGTGTAAGTAGATAATTAAGGAGCTGTTCTGGGAGTGATATGTACCCCCAATAACAGCTCCTTTTGTATGTGTGTGTTAAAAATATATTTAATCTTCAATTAAACGAAGTCCTGCTGTAGCCGATACCGGAAGTGAAAAGGTAATGGCTTTTGCTTTACTGTCAGCACCTGCCTTTTTCATAATTGCCTGCATGATAGGATTCTTCAGCTCTGTTTTTGTAACAATGAAGATAATCTCTTTTTCTGCCGCAAGAGACATGTGCATAAATTTTTCTGCAAGCTCCATGCCGGTGCCTTTTGCGTGAATTACAGTTCCACCGTAAGCCCCGGCTTCTCTGGCCGCGTTCATAATTAATTCGGTATATCCTTGTTCTGCAATAACAATAATCAGTTCATGAGTAGTATTTTTCAAGGTCGATTCCTCCTCTTTTTGATAATCTTGATTCTCGATAAGAAACTGTAAAGCTTTTTTGCCGCCAATGCTGCTTACGGGAACGATGAAAGAAATACCGCCGCCGGGAGCATCAATTTTTAACTTTTTTTCCAGTTGTTTTTTTATATGAATCCAAGTCTGCTCTTCCACGACCGAGAATGAAACTGCTTTTTCATTTGATTCTAAACCAAGATAATCCAGAATATCATTTGATACAGTACCAAAACCAAGCGTCCTGAATACTACATGAAGGTCATTTTCCCGAAATAGATTCAAATATTTATCGGCCATTTTTCGGTCTACAATTGTTGTCATAAAATATAAATTTCCCATATAATCCTCATTTCTGTTAAGGTATTCTATAATTCAATGATTTCCATATCATCATAGGTATCTAAGGTTGAAACAGTAGAACCATCTGCAATTTCTTTGCGGAGTTTGTTTTCTTTTATCTGGAAAATCAATCCCATTGCCTGGATGGTTATCAACGGTGTCATAGCTACCATTGCAACAATACCAAAAGCATCTGTAATAATATTGCCGCCTAAAGCTTCACAGGCGCCCATTGCAAACGGTAATAGGAAAGTTGCTGTCATAGGACCGGATGCAACACCACCGGAGTCGAAAGCAATGGCGGTAAAAATTTTCGGCACAAAAAAGGTTAACACGAGTGCGATAAGATATCCGGGAACCAAAAACCAGAGAATAGAAATTCCGGTCAATACACGGATCATTGCCAGGCCTACGGAAATGGAAACACCAACGGATAAACTGGTTCCCATTGCTTTTGCTGAAATGGCACCGGAAGTCATTTCTTCAACTTGTCTGGTAAGTACAAATACGGCCGGTTCGGCAAGTACGATAAAGTAACCAATGATCATGCCGATAGGTACGATGATCCAACAATAAGGAAGTCCGGCGATGGTCTGTCCAAGATAGTTACCGGCAGGCATGAAACCAACATTTACACCGGTTAAGAAAATGACAAGACCAATATATGTATAAATCAGTCCGATAGCAATTTTAATCAAAGAACGCTTATTGATATCTCTTGAAAGCAATTGAAATATTCCGAAGAAAATAATAATTGGTAAAAGAGAAACGGCAATTTCTTCTATGTAAACAGGAAACTCTACAAAAAATAAATTCCATAAGTCTACGGTGTTATCGATAATAGGAATGGCTTCCGAAACCTGCTCCGTAGAAGTAGGATTGTAAATCATTCCAAGAATGAGAACGGCAAGGATTGGTCCAATGGAACACATGGAAACCAGACCGAAGGAGTCGTCTTCGGCGTGCCTGTCACTTCGGATAGAGGAAATACCAATACCAAAGGACATAATAAAAGGAACTGTCATAGGACCTGTAGTAACGCCACCGGAGTCGAAAGCAATGGCAAGAAAATCAGCCGGAACCAAAAATGCCAAGCCAAAAACAATTGCATAAAATACCAGCAATAAGTGTGATAGCTGTATCCCGAAAAGCATACGTAAAATCGCAATTACAAGAAATGCTGCTACACCAAGTGCTACTGCCAGGATTAATGTCAAATTAGGTATCGATGGAACCTGTTGTGCTAATACTTGTAAGTCCGGTTCAGATATGGTAATTACAAATCCCATAATAAAGGAAATAAGTACCATTATGATAATACTTTTAGACCGGGTGATAATAGAACCAACACGCTCTCCGATAGGGGTCATGGATAATTCCACACCTACGTTAAAAAATAGCATTCCCACAATTAAGAGAAACGCACCAATGAGAAAAGTCATCAAGATGCTGGGTGGGATGGGTGCAATGGAGAAACAAAGAAGCAATACAATAATTAGGATAGGTAGTACTGCTTTTAATGTTTCTACCAGTTTTTCTTTAAAGTTAGACTTAAAAGTGAACAATATAAAAACCTCTTTCTAAATAATAATTGTTATCAGTATAACATAAAAGGGAAGAGAAAATTATAAAATCTCTCTTAAATTTATGGATTTATTAAGCCGTATCTATGACTACATCAATGCAGGGGCAATTAGTGCCAATTTGCTTTTTAGTATTCTGTATACATTTGCAGATGTAAGAGAACGTTTTGGTAGTTATCCAATTACTACTGCGGGAAAAATTGAGATTTAAGCATATAAGAAGAGATTGGTGAAATTTTGCCGACTTTTTCATTTTTTGAAAATATAGTGTTGATTTTGAAAAAGAGAATGAACTGTTGAACTTTGAATATGAAGATATAATTGTTAAAATATGTTTATCAGATCGATCGATAATAATTTTTAAGGAGACTAATGATGAAAGCATTAACAAATTTTATTGAAACAAAATTAATTCCTGTTTCAAACAAAATTGCCCAGAATCGCTATATCAAATGTTTGAGCAGCGGAAGTATGAGTCTTATGGCGATCATTTTGATTGGTGGTATTTTTAATCTTTTAAATTCCATTGGTTTTGAAGGATATCAAAGCTTTATTACTGCAACAGGAATCAGTAAATTTTTAAGTTTTGTTCCGGCTGTAACAACAAATGCAATTGCATTGTACATGGTTTTTGCGGTTGCGTATCAGGGAGCTAAAATTTTTGACCATGCAGAAATGTCGTTTAATAATGGATTACTTGCATTAATGTCGTTTTTGATTTTAATTCCACAGGGTTCCTATTCTGTAAGTGAATTTAATACTATTACATATATTGATGTGAATTATATTGGTGCAAGAGGAATTTTCCTTGCTTTGATTGTGGCAATCTTAGTGACAAAGATTAATATTTTTATTGTAGATAAGAAAATTACAATTAAAATGCCTGAAGGTGTACCGAGTAGTGTTTCAGATTCATTCACAGCATTAATTCCAGGTTTTGTAATTGCTGCAATTTTCTCTGGAATCGCATTAGCTTTAAGTTTTACATCATTTGGCTCAGCGAATGACCTTATTTATGGTTTGTTACAAAAGCCTATTTCATCCTTAACAGGATCCTTACCGGCATTTTTAATAGCAGTTATTTTTTCTCAGGTATTATGGTTCTTTGGTATTCATGGAAGCTATACGATTTTGCCAATCTTTATGCCAATCTGGTTTGGATTTTTAGCTGAAAACAGTGCAGCAGTAGCAAATGGAGAAGCAGTTCCTAATATTTTTAACTGCGGTCTGTTTGATTTAACTACAATAGGTGGTTGCGGATGTACGTTAGGCTTGGTAATAATAATGTTCTTTTTTGCAAAGAGCAAAAGATATAAAACATTTGCAAAAATGTTACTTCCATGTGGAATTTTCAATATTAATGAACCATTGATCTTTGGTATGCCATTAATGTTAAATGCCACATTATTGATTCCCTTCCTTCTTATGCCGGTACTCAGCTTGTTGCTTGCCTATGGTGCAATTGCACTCGGACTTATGCCGGCACCAATTGGTTTAATTGGTGCAACAAGCGTACCGATCTTCTTCTCTGGAATTATGCAGGGAAGCTGGAAGATTGGCGTGTTCCAGATTGTAATCGTATTATTGTCTATGGTTGTTTACTATCCATTCTTTAAGGCTTTGGATAAACAGGCATGTGAAGAAGAAGCTGCACTTGAAACAGAGTAAGAGGAGTCGTTATGCATAAAAATAGTTTTCCAACTTCGTTTTTCTGGGGAGCATCCACAAGTGGATTTCAGGTAGAAGGTGCTTACCTGGAAGACGGAAAAGGATTGGCAACAACAGATTGCCGAAAAGTTCCGGAAAAAATTGCGGACACAAAGATTGCATCAGACCATTATCATCATTGGGAAGAGGATGTTAGATTGATGAAGGAACTGGGACTGAATGCATATCGTTTTTCTTTTCAGTGGTCACGCGTAATGCCGGATGAATCAGGAATTCCCAACGAACAGGGACTTCAGTTTTATGATAAATTAATTGATAAATTGTTAGAAAACAATATTGAGCCAATTGCTACTTTATATCATTTTGAAATGCCTCAGGCTTTAGTGGATTCTTTTGGCGGTTGGAAATCGAGAAAAATGATTGACCATTATTTAAAATATGCAGAAATTATGTTCAATCGATATAAGGGAAAAATTAAATATTGGGTAACCGTAAATGAACAGTTGATTGGTACAGCGGCTTCTGACCTGAATGGAAATTATGAAAAAGATGATTTCTTACGATTACAGAATGTGTATCAGATGAGTTATCATATTTCACTTGCGGAAAAGCAGGCAATGAAATTGTGTCATAAGATTATTCCGGAAGCTCAAATTGGTCCGGTATGTGCAATTCAGGTAGTTTATCCTGAAACTTCAAATCCAAAGGATGTAACAGCGGCTTCCAATGCAGAAGAACTTATGATGTTCTATTTACTGGATTTAAGTGTTCGTGGACAGTATTCTCCATATGTAGAATCGTATTTGAGAGAACACGGTTTGTTTCCTAAAACGTTTCCAAATGATGAAGCGCTGTTAAAATGTGACACACCTGATTTTATTGGAATTAATTATTATTGTAGTCTTTGTGTCAGAGAGCATAAAGGTGTTATGAATTATAAACTTCCACCATTTTTTGTGAGTGATGCCTTTGAAGTATGTGATAATCCATATTTGAAAAAAACAGAATGGATGAATATGGGTACAGATGCCATAGGGCTTCGCATGGGGCTTCGAAAAATCTATCACCGATATGGGCTTCCAATGATTATTACAGAAAATGGCATGGCATACAGTGAAGAACCGGACGAAGATGGAAGAATTCATGATCCGTATAGAATCCAGTATTTGAAAGAGCATATTGAGCAGTGTAATTTGGCAATGGATGAAGGAATTGAACTTTTGGGATATTGTCCGTGGTCCTTTGTAGATTTAGTAAGTTCGCATCAGGGGTTTGCAAAAAGATATGGTCTTGTTTATGTCAATCGTACAGATACAGATGTAAAAGATTGTAGAAGAATACCGAAAGATAGTTATTATTGGTATCAGAAAGTAATTAAGCATCAAGGGCTGACAGAATTTTAAGAGTTTGTTACAATGTTGGTACGAAGGAGTCTTGAAAGGAGAATGCTGAGATGACCAACAAAATGATGGGAGCTTTTGCAAATAAATTACTTGACTATATTGATTCAACAAGAGTGCGGGATGTAAATTATAATATCGCATTGGAAATGTTAAAAAACTATAATCGGTTGAATAATATGTCCATTACGGAAGTTGCAGAAATGTGTTATGTTTCTACTGCCACGATTTCGAGATTCTGCAAGTTTATGGGGTGTGATAGTTTTACTGATTTTAAAGACCAGATAAACCGGCGGTTCAAAGTGAAAGATGATTATTCAAAGAAGTTCTATCAGATGCTGCCAGAGGATCCGGAAACTGCGATGAGTATTTACCGAAATGAACTTATTAACAATGTAGACAGTATTTTAAATAATGAGACTTACTCAGTAGTTCAGGAAATTGTTGAGAGAATACATAATCATGAACATATTGCATTTTTCGGGACACACTTTAACTTGGAAATAGGAAAACAATTTCAGAAGAAAATGGCTTTGATGGGAAAGTATATTGAAATGTACTGTGATTGGGAAGGCCAGACAAGTTGTGCAGAAAAACTGACAAAAGATTCCCTGGCAATTGTTTTAACGATTGAGGGTGGTTATTGGAGTCGTTATGCTTCGATTTGGTCTGAGATTCGTGAGAGCAAATGTGAGATTGTAGCAATTACACAAAATGTAAACTCTGTTTATTGCAATCAGGCTGATTACGTTGTTCCATGTGGAGTTACTAATAGAGATAATATGGGACGATTTGGAGCATTGACTGTGATAGAATTGCTGACTTTATATTATTCACTGAAATATGAAAGTGAAGATGATGAAAGGAAAGAGTAGAATATGAGAAAAATTATTTTAGCATGTTGTGCCGGGATGTCTACAGGAATGCTTGTAGATAAGATGAAAAAATACGCACAGGAAACGGGGTATGAATGTGAAATCAGTGCCCATCCATTAACAGAGTTAGATGCTATTAAAGAGGGTGCGGATGTAATTCTTTTAGGTCCTCAGGTTCGTTTTAATTTACCAAAGGTAAAAGAAAGCTGCCCTGGTGTTGTTGTTGAGGCAGTGGACATGATGGCATATGGACGTATGGATGGGAAAGCGGTAATTGACCATGTGAAAGGTGTACTTGGTGATAAATAATGAATGAAGAATTAGAATTAAAAGTAGTACAGATTATTACCTTTGTGGGATCAGCAAGAAGCAGTTATATTGAAGCAATACAGGCTGCTAAAAATGGAAATTTTGAAGAAGCAGAGGCTTTAATGCAGGCAGGGCAGGCTGACTTTTTGGAAGGCCATCATGCGCATGCAGAGTTGTTAACGATGGAAGCTGATGGAAATCCGATAAATGTGTCTATGCTGCTTCTTCACGCAGAGGACCAGTTGATGAGTGCAGAAGGTTTTAAAATGATTGCAGAAGAATTTATAGATGTTTATAAGAAAATTGCGCAATAGTTGAAGTGAAAGAGCGTCGAGGTTGCGACGCTCTTTTTATACTCAAAAATAGGAATAAAAACTATGTAAATTAATAGGAGGAGTATTGAATATGCATATTGCAGTTGTTTCACTTGGGGCTTTTGGGCACGTGAATCCAACGCTGTCATTGGTAACAGAACTAATTAATAGAGGACATAGAGTTACTTATTTTACAACGGAGGAATTTCGTAAAGTAATAGAACCTACTGGTGCAAAATTTGTACCTATGAAATCCTGGATGGCTCAAGGCACAAGTCAAGATAATGATCATAATGAAGAAGAAAATGTTGCGGCAGTTGTACCGTTTATTTTTCTAAATGAAGCAGGTGCTTTCATTGATGATGTACTAAAAGTTTTGCAACAAGATCGTCCGGATGCTATTGTACACGATTTTGCCGGTATTGCTGGAACTATGGCGGCTGATATTTTAAATGTTCCGAATGTAATGTTGTATACAAGTTATCCATCTAATGACACATATTCAGTCGCTGAATCATTTGAAGGAGTTCCGGAAAATCATCCTATGCGTATTGCTGCCACAAAAATAGCTGAAGAATATACACAAAAATATGGGTGTAGATTAATGACTGTGAAAGAGATATTTGATGGACATGGCGATTTGAATATTGTAATGATGCAAAAGCGTTTAGTTCCTAAAAGTGAGAGTTTTGATGATCAATTTGTCTTTACTGGAGTACAGATTGGAAAGCGTTCAACTTTTGGAAGCTGGACTGCACCGGATAATGGGAAACCATTATTATATTCTTCATTAGGAACAGCATTTAATAATTGGCCGGAATATTACCCGATATTGTTTGATGCAGTGCGTGATTTAGATATTAATGTATTTGCGGCATTGGGAGCGATTGATCCGGAAACATTAAAGGATATTCCGGCGAATGTTGAGGTGGGGAAAATGGTTCCTCAGTTAGATATTTTATCACAGGCATCCATATTTATAACGCATGCTGGAATGGGAGGAACGGGAGAAGCTATTTATTATGGTGTTCCTATGATTGCCATTCCTCAAATGGATGAACAGGCAATTACAGCGAATGTAATTGAAAACAATGGACTTGGAATTGCATTTTTGGACAAAAAAGCAATTACAAGTGAAACTTTAAAGGAAGCAATTCAAAAAATATTAGGTGATTCATCTTATAAAAATACGGTCAAAGAATTTAGCGAGGATATGAAGACATTAGGCGGTGCAAAAGCATCAGCGGATGCTCTTATCGATTTTCTGAAAAAGAATTGCGATTAATTTGCTAAAAGAAAATGTTAAATTAGGTTATAAAAACAAGACGCACTAACTTGTGATTTATAATTTCTCCTTTTTGTTTTTAGGAGAAGTGGCTGCTGGACAATTGTGATTTCATCCCTAGGATGTGATTGTCCGGCAGTCTTTTTTTATGGCTTAAAATTAACGCATTGTCTAAATGAATGTTACAAGATATAAGGGATTGTTCAGGGATTAGCAAAAATATATCAGGAACCTTGCTGTTGGAATTGACA
>CAZSBV010000050.1:0-1085 GCA_964605105.1 uncultured Lachnospiraceae bacterium
AAAGTTACCCAGTACCATTTTTCAGGCATTGTTTCCGGAACTGCTGTGGCTTCTTTGGAAAAAGCCCATTTTACGTTTAAATTATAAATTTCACGCATAGATATAAAATCTCCTTTCGTTTTACCTAAAACTCTGGTAATTATCTTATCATATGTCACTATAATTTTTCTATTAATTACGAATTTTTCTTAAAATAATACGATAAATACTAAAAATGATTCCTATCATTTTTCAGCTTTTTTATAGTAGCAGTCCATCCTGATAGAAACCTTCCATTACAACATCAGAGGGACAAAATGCAAGGGTCACTCTTTTTACTTCTTCTGTCCACTTCTCCGGATATAATACTAAAAGTTCCTCATGCTCAAATTCAAACTTACAGATATCCGGATTTTTAAAATGCCTCTGATAGCGTTCCAAATACTCCGTTCCCATCTTAACTGCATAAAAACAATGAACCGCTGTACCTTGCACACAAATATCATCTTCCAGCGGTGTCACCAGGTCAGAATAGAACTGATTATATACACTTTGTTTCTTGATAAATGGTAAGCCACCGTTTCCGATTCCAAACATCGTCATGAACTTATCACGGTAAGGAGTCCTTTTCTTTTCCATAAGTCCCTGTAAAACCTTCGGATACTCCCCTGTGCTGACAATCTTATAAAGCAAAGGAATTGCTACAGCACATTTTAATTTTGCTTTCCATGGACTATCTTGGTCAAAATCAGAGCTTCCAATAATCCCATGAGAAATATGTATTTGTTTTCTCTGAATTAACAGCCCTACGAATGAACCGCCCAGAGAACATCCATAGGCGGCATGAATACGACCATCAAACTTTTCTGATATATATTCTTCTATTTTTTCCGTTACTGTCAGCATATTCGTGAAAATTATTTCTTCCTTTTCATCAAAACCATCATAAGATGCACATACTACATGAAAATATGGTTCCAGCATAGGAATCACTTCACCAAAATTCATTTTCCAGTGGCAACATGTACCCGGAAGCAATAAAATTACCGGATTATCTTCTTTACCAAATGTATAAAATCTCATGCTCTTTCCTTATTTCTAATTCT
>CAZSBV010000050.1:1185-5820 GCA_964605105.1 uncultured Lachnospiraceae bacterium
TATTTGTGTCACTAACTAAAAGAAAAGAATGGAGAAACCTATGTTAGAAAAACTTTTTAAACTAAAACAAAATAACACTGATGTTAAAACTGAAATTGTCGCCGGTACTGTCACTTTCATGACAATGGCGTACATATTAGCTGTAAATCCAAGTATTCTGGCAGATGCAGGCATGGACCCGACAGCAGTACTTCTGGCAACCTGTATTGCCTCATTTATTGGTACTTTGTGTATGGCTCTCATGGCCAATATGCCTTTTGCACTCTCCGCGGGTATGGGATTAAATGCTTTCTTTGCTTACACTGTAGTCCAGGGATTTGGTTACTCCTGGCAGCTTGCTTTATTTGCAGTTTTTGTTGAAGGGATCATTTTCATCATACTCTCTCTCACCAACGTTCGAGAAGCTATTTTTGATGCAATCCCTCTTACTCTGAAACATGCTGTATCCGTTGGTATCGGTCTATACATCGCATTCATCGGATTAAAAAGTGCCGGTATTATTGTAGACAACTCCTCTACTCTGGTAGCCTTAACTAATTTTAAATTAAATTTTTCTACCGCCGGTATTACTGCTCTATTAGCATTAATCGGAACTATACTTACCGCTATTCTTTATATAAAGAACATAAATGGTGCTATCCTGATTGGTATTATTGGGACCTGGCTCATGGGAATCGCATGCCAACTTCTGGGAATCTATGTACCTGATTCTGCAAATGGTTATTACTCTTTATTACCTACTTTTGCGCTGACCGATTTTTCTAAACTTGGTGAAACTTTTGGACAATGCTTCAATGTAGATTTCAGTAAGGTAAGTATTTTCAATTTTATTGTTATTATCTTCTCATTTTTATTTGTAGATTTATTTGACACTCTTGGAACATTAATCGGTGTGAGCAGCAAAGCCGGAATGTTGGATGAGAATGGTAAATTACCGGCTACGAAACCTGCCCTAATGGCAGATGCCATTGCTACGACTGCTGGTGCAGTTCTAGGTACATCTACAACCACTACCTTTGTAGAATCTTCCGCCGGCGTTGCTACCGGTGGACGTACAGGTCTTACTGCTTTGACTACTGCTGTATTATTCCTGATATCTACTTTGTTTGCACCAATATTCACCGCTATTCCTTCCTTTGCCACAGCTCCTGCACTGATTATTGTAGGTTTTCTGATGTTCACTAACATCGCAAAGGTTAATTTGACAGATGGTGATTTTACTGACACACTTCCTGCTTATCTTTGTGTTTTGATGATGCCTTTGACCTATAGTATTTCGGAAGGTATCTCTATGGGAATTATTTCTTATGTTTTATTAAAACTTGTCTGTGGAAAACATAAGGAAATTAATCCTATATTATATATTCTGACAATTTTATTTACACTGAAATATATCTTTTTATAAATAAATTAATTCATACAATATATAAGAAAAGTCGAGGCTACATATTATCAATCTATGTAGCTTCGACTTTTTACCATACAAACCATATTCATTTGTTAACCTAAGACCAATTATAACTTTTCTTCCAAGTACACCTTTAACGCTTCAAAATCTCCCTGTGGATACTCAGAAATATCCCGATCATTCTTATTAATCAAACAATCGGTTAATAAAAATCCCTGCATTCCAAGCTTTTCTGTCGGTACAATGTCTTCTTCATAATCATTTCCAACCATAATACATTCTTCCGGCTTTAACTGAAGTTTCTGTAATAATTCCTGATAATACTTAGGATTTGGCTTACAGTAATGACAATTTTCATAAGTCGTATACTCAGCAAACTCTGTCGAATCAAGTCCAGCCCATCTCATACGGTTTTCAGTTGCTGTATGCGGAAACAACGGATTGGTTGCAAGTACAACCATTTTACCTTTTTCTTTTACAAGTGCTATAATTTCTTTTGCTTCCTTTTTGAAGCCACAGACTGCTTGTACCTTGTTGAAATCATTTTCATAAAATTCACCAATATATTCCTTGTCTTTTATAGACTCTTCACCATACGCATTTACAAATACCTTCCAAAATGCTTCTTCATTCGTGCCGCTTCCGTCATTGGTTATCATTGCTGTTACACCTGCCCAGAAAACCTTAAGTAGTTTTTCCGTTTCATAACCACGCGGAGCAAGATGCTTTGCCAAAAATCCGAAATAGGCTCTTACAAAATCATCCTGATCCATTGGTAATAGTGTGCCATCTAAATCAAATAATACTGCTTTAATACTCATTCTTGTTCCTCTTTTCATTATTATATTGAAAAAGTATATTGCAATTTTCTCTAAAATACAATAACTATTATTTTTACTCTAATTTATCCACTCCTGCAAACGTTTTATTCTCTCTTTCCCCAGATAGCATTCCCACATTAATTTTGACCAAACAGAATCCCATAGCCATTAATGTTACAGCCGCGGCTAAATTTCCCCCTGCATTTCTGCAGGTAATTTATTATTCTTTAATATCTTTAATTCTTCATGTAATGGATATTTCACTGTGTTTCCTCACCTAATTTTTTACGTAATAGTTTACAATACTATCCACCATTTTACAATCATATCATTTTACAAAATCAGCTTCCCAAATACCATTAAGCCTAAGAGGCTGGTCTGCCTTTTTAGCACTTACAAAGGAATCTATGATTAACTTATAATTTCCTTTCTCTATATCATTTAAAGATATTTTTATATCCACATGTCCGTCATTTACTGCCGTCATATCTGTAGAACTATCGCTTACTACTGCGTTTCCGAACATATCTTCAATCCTGTAACTGCTGATTCCGAGTTCTTCAGACTCACTATAAGGTGGTATCTTGGGATTTATCATGGTAACTAAAACGTTAAGCTCTTCTTCCTCTACTCCTACGCTGATAGTAATCTCATCCGTTGCCTGTTCATATATTGTTCCTATTACCACCCCATTCCAATTTGTAATGTCTTTAAAAAATCCTTGTAATTTTCCGCTGGCTGCCAATGCTGTAATTCCTGTCAGGCACACGCATAATACTAATGTTGCTGCTACGTCAGTGGTTGTTTGAAAAATTTATTTTTGCTTCTAATACTCATCCTTCTTTTCTCCATTTTACTATTTATTTTATCTTCATTGCATGTTTCTTTATTTGTTTTGATTTTACTCCTCATGTCTGCTTTTTCATTCACTTTAATTTCACTGCTTTCTTTATAACATTTTTCCAAAATACGCTCCCGCATATCATCCGGCATTTCTATTTTTTTGACCGTTTTAACTAATGAATCCATTACATGTACTCCTTTCGATATATTTCCTTTAATAACCTGCGCCCCTTTTGAAGCCGCATCTTAACTGCTGATGCAGATTTTCCTATCATGTCTGCAATTTCTTCTGTTTTGCACTGCTCTACATAATAAAGTACAAGTACAATTCTGAATTTTTCCGGTAATGTCATAAGTGCTTCCAAGATTCCACTGTCAGAAGAATCTTTCGTAACCTCTTTTATACTTTCAATATCTACAGTCATATGCCTTGTTCTAAAACGAATCATATCCCTACACTTGTTAGAAGCAACTTTAAGCAACCAGGCTTTTTCATGTTCCTTATCCTTAAATTCCTGTGCTTTTTGCAAATATTTAATCAAAGTTTCCTGCACTGCATCTTCCGCATCACTTGCATTTCCCAACATAATGAGACACAAGCGGAACAATATATTTCCGTAATCATCCATTACTCTCTCAATGTCTTTTTTTGATATATCTTCCATCTTTCAACCTCCTTTCACTTATAACACGTCTGAAGATTGGATTTGGTCAATTTTAAAAGGCATATCAGAATTTTATTTTTTCCTGATATGCCCTTATTTCTCTTACAAATAACATTTTCATTTAACTAGTGTGGCGTAAACATTCCATAATTTACAATATATCTACTATTTTCTGCAAATTATCAATTTCAAAATCAATCTTTAACCCCTTATCATTATCCTGCTTTTTAGGATTGTACCAACAGCAGAGAATTCCCGCATTATTTCCTCCCTGCATATCACTCGTTAGGGAATCTCCTACTATCATAACTTCATCTTTTTCATAGCTTCCAATCTGCTCCCAGACATGTTCAAAAAATGCAATTCCCGGTTTCTCTGTCCCCACAACTTCTGATATAAATACACCATCAAAAATATCTATCAGATCGGATTTCTGCAATTTTCTGTCCTGTGCAGCTTTCGTACCATTTGTTACTGCATATTGTTTCACTCGCCCTTCCAGACTTTTTAGCAGTTCATAACTATCATCACAAAAGCAAATAGTTTCTCCCAATTGCATCTGGTATTCCTTATTAAAATCCTCCGCACAATTTGTCTGAATGTTTTCTTCTTTAAAAAAATCTATAAATCTGTTAATTAAAACTTCCTGCTTGGAAATTTCTCCCCGTTCTAATTTCTCCCAATATGTTCTATTAATTTCGGAATATCTTTGAATCATCTCGTCGCTACATTCACCTAAATTAAATATTTCAAAACACTTTTTTATAGCTGCATACTCTGACTTTTTGAAATCTAACAGGGTACCATCTACGTCCCATAAAATTACTTTTATCATTTCATTTTCCTTTATCTCTTTCTTTAAAATTAGTCTATATTTTGTAATCTTTAATAATCGGAA
>CAZSBV010000050.1:5920-7653 GCA_964605105.1 uncultured Lachnospiraceae bacterium
AGAGCAATCATCTCATTTGCAAACTCACCCGGAAGTGTCTTTACCCAATCATACAATAATTCTTTTTCCTTCTCTTCATCTTCCGCTGTCTTATCAAATACTGGAATGTCTCCCGTAAAACATTCACCCAGATCATGAATCATAATCATGCGGATTACCTTGTCCATATCCACATCCGGGAATTCATCCTTCATAAAATATGCCATTAAAGATGCCATCCAACAGTGCTCTGCCACACTTTCACGTCTGCCGTTTTTGGTATAACAATGACGCATAGTATCTTTTAAGCGCTCTGCTAAAATCAATGTATCTATTAATTTTCTTGCTTCCATTTATTTTTCCTCCAACGTCTTATATCGTCAGCCTCATAGTAATATAGCTTGCTAATCCACCAATCACATTAGAGATTGGCTCTGCTAGAAATACCCCATTTACTCCAAATCCCAGCATCGGAAGAATCTATTTTTCGAGTCATGCTGTTCGTTTTCAAAATGTCTACCTCGTCTGCCTTATTGATTATCCTCATTTGGTAAAAGAGAAGTTCCGGACACTTGCTCATATTCTTTCAATTGTCGTAAAATCTCTTTTTCATAAGCTGATGATAACACTTTTTTGGCTCTGACTCTACTACCTTTATGTTCAAATTTTAATTCTGTTTTTTCCAACAATTCTTGCATTAATGCTGCATCCCGGTAACAATCTTTCACATTTCTTCCTACATACTCCGAAGCCTCTTCTTCTGTAATCGTCACAGAATATTCTTTTCCTCCCGACTTATATTCAAAAGAAACCACACCAACATTTTCCACAGAAGCTAGCATCATATAGGCACAAAGACGCATTTCCTCTTCCTTTTCTTTTTGATTTTCCACCGGTACTTCTTCCTGCAAAATTATGGTCCATCCATAAGGTTCTTCTGCTGTCTGTAATTCATTGGCAAATATCCCAAATCGCTCTGTCATTTCCAAGGCATCTGCAATCAGACTATTGGCAAATGCCTGCCCAATATAAGAATTTCTTACATCGTATAATTCTCCTGCTTCCATGCTGATCTTGGCTCCTTCATACCATATGGTAGGCTGCAAACGTCCTCCCACAGAAACCTCTTTAAATTCTGCCGGTGCTGTGTAGGAAAATTCCCGCTTTTCATCGTACAAAGGACTTTTCTTTACTGTCTTAAAAGTCACTTCCACTTCATCGTTATAAGAAATCCAGCGAAACGATGCAGCGGAAATCACATATTCCGGATTTCTGCATTCCGCCGATACTACCAGCTTTCTTCCTTCTGCTGACACAACTTCACATAAGATATTATCATGCGCAGTCTGATATCCAATGATATAAGTTGCTAAAGTATACACGATTACAACAAATAAGAGCGTACCAATCATGCTTCCCCATATGTTCTTTTGATTTACTTTTTTCGTTTTTTTCAAAAAATCTATTTCTTTCTTTTCTTCAAAATTAACTATCCCCTCTGAGGTTTCCTTCATCATCCCCAATATTTCCCGGCATTTTTCACATTCTTTCACATGTTCTTCCAAAAGCACATTCGTCACATCACTTGTCAGATCATCAATATAGGATGGGAACAAATCCCGAATCAGTTCACAAGGTAATTTATGTTTCATTCTCCAGCCACTCCTTTCTGAGTTTCTCTTTTCCTCTATAGAAATTCACTCTTGCCCAGTTTTCTGACCGTCCCATAATTTCTCCAATTTCCTTAAAGGACA
>CAZSBV010000050.1:7753-10452 GCA_964605105.1 uncultured Lachnospiraceae bacterium
TTCTATGGTTCGGATTGCCTGATAAAAAGTTTCCTGTGTCAATTCTTCCGCCAAATCCGGATTACAGGTTCTTGACAATAAAAATTTGTATACCATTTGCGCATATTGCTGGTATATTTTATCCATCGACTGCATTTTCTTCCCCCTTTCTTTGGTTTTGTATATTAATGTAGATTCTTTGGAATTTGTTACAGAATTAATATAACTTTTTATAATATAAAAACTGGCGAGGTAAATCCCCGCCAGCAAACAGTTATTATTATAATTAAATACAATTAACTTTTTCAATTTATTGTGTCTGACATACCACTCATTTTCATCTTTCTGTTCATAAACCAATAATAATAAGGAATCAGTGGAATTAATGCACTTATCCAGGCAGCCGGATCACTAATACAAATTGCAACAAACTGCATAGAATCAAAAAGAACATAGATGACGAATGCCCTGGCAATTAATTCGAACACGCCACCTAACATCGGCACCAAACCATTTCCCAACCCCTGTAGCACATTTCGGTATATAAAGATACTTCCTAATGGGAAGAAAAACCACATACTGATACGAAACATTTGGCAGGCAATCATTTGCAGCTCTCCGGTTGGATCTTCAGCAAAAATACGCACTGCCATTGGGAACACCGACCAAGATAATGCCATAACAAAAATGCTGTAAATTGCTTCTATTGCTAAACACGCATTCACTCCCTTTTTAATACGCTTTATTTCTCCCGCACCATAATTTTGTCCGGCATAGGTCGCAATTGCTGTTCCTAAAGCAGGATAAACCTGGGTCACAATATTTTGGATTTTCATAGTTGCAGAATAGGCAGCAATATAAGTTGCTCCCAAAGTATTTAAAGATGCCTGCACTATCATAGTTCCTATTGCAGTAATGGAGAACTGCAATCCCATTGGAATCCCCATAGATAAGAGGTTGTAGATACTTCTTCCCTTTATACCGGCATCTTTTTTTGTATAATGAATAATCGGGAATTTTTTCCACACATATACAAGACACAATACTGCGGAAACTGCTTGCGATAGTACCGTTGCATAAGCTGCTCCCGCCACACCGAAAGGTAAAACAGCTACAAACAAAAAATCTAATATAATATTTAAAACCGATGAAAGTATTAAAAAATAAAGTGGTGTCTTACTATCCCCTAATGCTCTTGCCACAGTCGCTAGCATATTATAGAGAATTGTTACGGGTAAACCGGCATATATAATCCCTATATATTTTTGGGTATTATAAAATATCTCTTCCGGTGTATTCATCCATTGTAAAATCGTACTATTGGCAGCTAATAAACCTGCTGTCATTAAAACTGCTAATCCGATACTCAAATAAACTGACATTGCCAGATAATGTCTTAAACGCTTTTGATCGTCTGCTCCAAATGCTTGCGATAATTGAATCCCAAATCCACTGGTCATACCAACAATCCACCCAATAACCAGAAAATTAATAGATCCTGTACTTCCTACCGCCGCCAGCGCTTCTACTCCCAGAAAACGTCCTACAATCATGGAATCTACAATATTATAAAAATTCTGAAAAATGTTGCCACAACAAACCGGAACCATAAAAGAAAATATTAATTTCCATGGAGTGCCTTTTGTCATATCCTTTATCATATGCTTCTACCTCTTTTTGTATATAAAATGGCGAGGTAAATCAATCCCCGCCATCCACTGACTCAACTCTTTCGGTTAGCCCTTCCTTATTTTACTCTAAACTCTATACTTCGCGCAAGCTCTACAATGTCCTCTTTCTCAAAATATTTCTGATTCAGATAAAGGACATACACATATTCACTGTCCGGCTCGGCAAAAAATACATACCAATAATCGGATGTACTATCAAACTCCTCCTCCGAAAGCCCATGCTCCTGTTTATATTCATCTGCCTCTGGTAAAGTAAACAAATCACAGAAATACTCGCAGAGAATTGCCTGCATACTACAACCTTCCAGAATCTCAAATTCTGAACTAGGACCACTATGATTCATAAGCACGAAAACTTCTTTCAACTTGCCATCCTCAAAAATGATATCCCCTGGGAAATATTCTTTTTGTATAAACTCTATGCCACCCGGTGCATACCACTCTTCCGGGGTAAATTCTGAATGAGGAGTCTCTTCATAATCTCCTGTAAACAGACATCCCTCATCTCCGACAGACATATCAGCCCGATAATTTCCAAGTTCTAGCCCTTCTGGCAACTCCAATTCTACAAACTTCTGAATGTCGTACTCTCGTTCCAAAAAAGAACGAATATTCAAATCAGGCGTAAATCTTTCCTCACTTTCATACAAAAGCTGTGTATCTCCTATCTCAGGATAATTAAGCCACACCCCACTTAATTCATCTGGCTTATATCCGTACTCTTCAGCCGTTTCCGGTTTCCAATATGATATCTGTAACCGATACTCTCTTTCTCCATAAGACAGTGTACAAAAATATGCCCAAGTAAGAGAACCCTCCATTTCATCCCTTTCTAAATTACTGTAAGGCAGTTCTCCATCTTCTGCAAAATCTGTCAAAGCATCTTTCAATGTTTCACTTCCAGCATCACAAAGAGCTATCAAATCTTCCATGGTAAATTCTGTCTTTGCTTGCTTTGAATTTCCTGCCCAGCTTTCGCTATTTCGAAATTTCATATCTAAAAATCTCGTTTTTCCCTGCGCATCATAA
>CAZSBV010000051.1:0-10240 GCA_964605105.1 uncultured Lachnospiraceae bacterium
GAACATTCCGTAATCGGTGGATTAGGAAGTGCAGTTTGTGACTGTCTTTGTGAAAAATTACCTACACCTGTTTACAAAATTGGTATGCAGGATAAATTTGGTGAATCCGGTTCCGCAGCAGATTTAATGGTAAAATATGAAATCGACGGAGCAGGCGTATACAAACAGGTAAAAGAGTTCTTAGCAAAATTCTAAAATAAAGATTTTGAAATTGCTCTGAATCGTTATTTAAATAAAAATATTAATGAAAATAGGAAGCTTGAAGGTCCAAAAGACTTTCGAGCTTTCTTGGGATTTTATGTTTTATAAAAAGATAATTAAACTTAAGATAATATTGTAGAGTAGAGAGGAAAAACAATGAATATTTTATCCCCATCCATTCTTTCCGCGGATTTTGCAAATCTGGGAAAAGACATTTTAGAAGCTTATAATGCCGGAGCAAAATACTTGCATGTAGACGTTATGGACGGTAAATTCGTACCATCTATTTCTTTTGGTATGCCGGTAATTAAATCTATCCGTAAAGTATGTGATATCGTATTTGATGTTCATTTAATGATTGAAGAACCAATCAGATATATTAAGGAATTTGTAGAAAGTGGAGCAGATATTATCACCATTCACTTAGAGGCTTGCACGGATGTACAAGCTACTATTGACAAGATTCATGAATATGGAGTAAAAGCAGGGCTTTCCATCAAACCGGGAACTCCTGTGGAAAGTTTATTGCCATATCTTGATAAAGTAGATATGATCTTAATGATGAGTGTAGAACCGGGATTTGGAGGACAGAAATATATTGAAAGCTCTACTGAAAGAATTCGTCAGGTAAAAGCAATGCTTACTGAAAGAGGTCTTACAACAGATTTAGAAGTTGATGGCGGAATCAATGTAGACAATGTAAATGTTGTTTTAGAGGCTGGAATCAACGTTGTTGTTGCCGGTTCTGCTGTTTTCGGTGGAAATATTGAAGAAAAAACAAAAGCTTTTATGGAAAAGTTAGACAGTTTTAAATAAATATGAGATAATACGATGCAAGGGTCAAAAGCATGAAATGCGAAGAAATCCGTAAGCATCATAAGATATAAGTTTAAAAATTATAGGGGAGGTTTCATATTATGAATAAAGGAAAATATTATATGACCACTGCCATTGCCTATGCATCAGGAAAACCACACATTGGTAACACCTATGAAGCAATTTTGGCAGACAGCATTGCAAGATATAAAAGAAAAGAAGGTTATGACGTATTTTTCCAGACCGGTACAGATGAACACGGTCAGAAAATCGAATTAAAAGCAGCAGATGCTGGCGTTACTCCACAGGAATATGTAGATGATGCAGCAGGAAAAATTAAGGGAATTTGGGATTTGATGGATGTATCTTATGATAAGTTTATTAGAACTACAGATGCAGACCATAAACGAGTAGTTCAGAAAATCTTCAAGAAATTCTATGATCAGGGTGATATTTACAAAGGTTCTTATGAAGGACTTTACTGTACACCATGTGAATCTTTCTGGACAGAATCCCAGTTAGTAGACGGAAAATGTCCTGACTGTGGAAGAGAAGTAAAACCTGCACAGGAAGAAGCTTACTTCTTCAAAATGAGTAAATATGCAGACAGATTAATTGAGCATATTAATACTCATCCTGAATTTATTCAGCCGGTATCCCGTAAAAATGAAATGATGAACAATTTCCTTCTTCCGGGATTACAGGATTTGTGTGTATCCAGAACTTCCTTTAAATGGGGAATTCCGGTAGATTTTGATGACAGACATGTAACATATGTATGGTTAGATGCATTAACCAATTACATTACAGGTATTGGTTATGATGTAGATGGCAGCAGTGAACAGTATAATAAATTATGGCCTGCAGACTTACATTTAATTGGAAAAGACATTATCCGTTTCCATACCATTTACTGGCCAATTTTCTTAATGGCATTGGATATTCCGTTACCAAAACAGGTATTTGGTCATCCTTGGTTATTACAGGGCGATGGAAAAATGAGTAAATCCAAAGGAAATGTTTTATATGCAGATGATCTTGTAGATTTCTTTGGTGTAGATGCAGTTCGTTATTTTGTTCTTCATGAAATGCCATTTGAAAACGATGGTGTAATTACTTGGGAATTAATGGTAGAACGTATGAATTCCGATCTTGCAAATACTTTAGGAAACCTGGTAAACAGAACTATTTCCATGAGTAATAAATACTTTGGCGGCGTAGTAACTAAGACAGGTGTAGAAGATGATGTAGATGCTGATCTGAAAGCTGTTGTTTTAGGAACATTAGAAAAAGCTACTGCAAAAATGGAACAGCTTCGTGTGGCAGATGCCATGACAGAAATTTTTGCATTATTTAAACGCTGTAATAAATACATCGATGAAACAGAACCATGGGTATTGGCTAAGGATGAAGCTAAGAAAGACAGATTATCCGAAGTTCTCTATAATTTGGTAGAAAGTATTGTAATTGGAGCTTCCCTTTTAGAACCATTTATGCCATCCACAGCTAAGAGAATCGTAGCTCAGTTAAACACTGAAATTAGAGGATTTGATGAATTAAATCAGTTTGGTTTATATGAATCCGGAAATAAAGTGACAGAAAAACCTGAAATTCTTTTTGCAAGATTAGATGTAAAAGAAGTAATTGAAAAAGCAGAGGCTATGTTTGCAGAAAGAAATAAACCGGAAGCTCCGGCGGAACCAGTCATTGATGTAGAGGCAAAGCCTGAAATTTCTTATGAGGATTTTGAAAAATTACAATTCCGTGTAGGTAAGATCATTGCTTGTGAAGAAGTAAAGAAATCTAAAAAATTACTTTGCAGTCAGGTACAGATCGGAAGCGAAGTAAAACAGATCGTATCCGGAATTAAACAGCATTACACAGCAGAGGAAATGGTAGGTAAAAAGGTCATGGTATTGGTGAACTTAAAACCTGCTAAGCTTGCCGGAGTAATGTCAGAAGGTATGCTTTTATGTGCAGAAGATGCAGATGGAAATCTGGCACTTCTTACACCGGAAAAAGATATGCCTGCAGGAGCAGAAATTGCATAAAAAATAAAGTGGGATAAAACGGGGAAACTCGTTTTATCCTTTTTCTAAATCATACCCATAAGAATTAGTTTTGGAGATAAAAATTTTTACTTATTGTTGACAAACATAATTTTAGTAATTTGAACATATGTTGATAAGACATAAGTATCTGATGTATTATCTGAGAAAATATCAATGTTATATTGTCAATTGATCAGGTAATACAAAAGAACTAAAAAGGAGGAATTTATGAAAAAAAGAATCGGTTTATTAGCCCTTACCTTAGGTCTTACGTTGTCCGGAATCAATGTTCAGGCAGCAGGAAAAGATAATACACAAACTATTAATAAATATGTTAATTTATTTTTAGATGAGGTAAAAGGAGTTCAAAGTAACGAGTCTATTTCCTCATTAAAAGAATCTTTGAATGAACTGGTTAAAAATGTAAAACCTGAAGATGCAAAAAAAATAATTAATTTCATAAATGAAAAAATTGATGAAGGAAAATGGGACACCGACGAAGGAATTAAGGAAGCTATTGCTGAAGGTGAA
Organism: uncultured Lachnospiraceae bacterium; assembly: GCA_964605105.1. Taxonomy (GTDB): domain Bacteria; phylum Bacillota; class Clostridia; order Lachnospirales; family Lachnospiraceae; genus SFDP01. The sequence continues at coordinate 3,600 of CAZSBV010000051.1, forward strand.
AAGGAATTTAATGTTGATCTGACAAAAGATCAGGAAGAAATGATTTTATCTGTAATTGCAAAAATTAAAAAACTGGGAATTGCGCCGGAATATATCTTGGAACAGGCAGAAAATATTTATGAAAAATACGGTGAAGAGTTGAAAGAAGATATTTCTGAAAGCAGCAAAGAGATTGTAGAAGAAACACAGAATAAAATTAAAGAAGAAATTGATAAATCTATTACAGATTATTTTTCAGATATGGTCAACAGTGTAAAGTCATTCTTTAAAGGAATTTTTAGTAAATAAGATGAAGGCTAGACAAGAGAATTTTATTTTTCGGATGGCTGTGGAAAAAGACTGGGAACCGGCAATGAAGCTGGCATGGGAGACATTTTTAATATTTGAGGCGGTAGAATATAGTGAGGAAGGCGTGGAAAGCTTTCGGGATTTTATCTCCGATCAATGGTTGAAAAAAATGTTCTTAAAAGGTGAATACCAGATGTTCGTAGCCCTGGAAGGAGAAAAAGTAATTGGTTTTATTACTGTAAGAAACAGATGCCACATTTCTCTTCTTTTTGTGGATAAGGATTATCATCGAAGGGGAATCGGCAGTACTTTGATACAAAAATTAGGAGAATATCTGATTACGGAGGTGGGAGTAGACTATATGACGGTAGACTCAGCACCTTATGCAATAGAATTTTATCATAAGTTAGGGTTCTGGGATTTAGCTCCCCTGCAGCAAAAGCAGGGAATTATATATACCTCGATGAAAAAGAATTTAAAATATCGATGGTAAAAAGAAAATAGATGGAGAAACAAATGAAAAATTTATTTAATTTAGACTCACCGCTTATGGTGTTTTTATCAAATCTTGCAGATGTAATTATTTTAAATATTTTATGTCTTATATGCTGTATTCCAATTGTAACTATAGGTCCTGCGATCACAGCTTTGCATTATGTGACTTTAAAGATGGTGAAAGAAGAAAACGGATATATTGTAAGATCTTTTTTCAAAGCATTTAAAGAAAATTTTAAACAGTCTTTTATTGTATGGATTGTATTTTTAGTCATTACTGCAATCTGTATTCTTGATTTTAGAATTTTGCAGGTAGCAGGGATGAATGGAAACAGAATATTTGGAATTATTATAGGTACAATTTATTTATTTGTATGTTTTACGGTAATGTATATTTTTCCGGTGTTGTCCCGTTTTGAAAATACATTAATTCAGACAGTGAAGAATGCTCTTTTTATGTGCATTTTGCATTTTGTTAAAACAACAATTATGGCAGTAATTTATGTAATTCCTTTTATACTGCTTCCGTTAAATATAAATTTGGTTGCGGTATTCCTTATGCTTGGTCTGTCCGGTCCGGCATATATTAATAGTTTTATCTGGAAAAGTATATTTAAAAAATACGAACCGCAGGAAGTTGAAGAAGAGATTATTTCAGATGAGGACTTTCCAATATCGGTAGAATAAACTATAGAGATTGTTGTAAGGCATAGTGTTGTAAACATTTGCCACAAAGGCCTATTTTTATTTTGGCAGAATGTATAGAAATTGTTAAAATATTTGTGGAATTATAGTATGGAGTATTTGCAAAAGGTTTTGTATACTAATATCAGTGTAAAAGCAGGACTGACCTGTTAAAATAGGAGGATTATAAAATGGCAAGTTTATCTTTAAAAAACATTTGCAAAAAATACCCAAATGGGTTTGAAGCAGTTAAGAATTTTAACCTTGAAATCGCAGATAAAGAATTTATTATCTTCGTAGGACCATCCGGATGTGGTAAATCTACTACACTTCGTATGATTGCTGGTTTGGAAGACATTTCTTCCGGTGAATTAAAAATCGGTGACAGAGTTGTTAATGACGTAGAACCTAAAGACAGAGATATCGCAATGGTATTCCAGAACTACGCATTATATCCTCATATGACAGTTTATGATAACATGGCTTTCGGTCTTAAATTAAGAAAAGTACCAAAAGATGAAATCGATAAAATGGTTAGAGAAGCAGCCAGAATCCTTGACTTAACAGCTCTTCTTGACAGAAAACCAAAAGCTTTGTCCGGTGGACAGAGACAGCGTGTTGCTATGGGACGTGCTATCGTTCGTAATCCTAAGGTATTCCTTATGGACGAACCTTTATCAAACCTTGATGCTAAGCTTCGTGTACAGATGAGTTCAGAAATCGCTTCATTACATAACAGATTAGGTGCTACAATCATCTACGTAACACATGACCAGACAGAAGCTATGACACTTGGTACAAGAATCGTAGTTATGAAAGATGGTATTGTTCAGCAGGTAGATACACCTCAGAACTTATATGAAAAACCACAGAACCTCTTCGTAGCAGGATTCATGGGATCTCCTCAGATGAACTTCTTAGACGCTGTTGTTAAAGTAGAAGGTAGCGTTGCGAACTTAGTAATTGGTGGAAAATCTATTCCATTACCAGCAGATAAATCTAAGAAATTAATCGATGGCGGTTACAATGGAAAAACAGTTACATTTGGTATCCGTCCAGAAGACGTATATGATTCTGAAGCATTCCTTGCAAATTCTAAATGTGTATTCGAATCTCAGGTTAAAGTTTACGAATTACTTGGTGCAGAAGTATTCTTATACTTCGATTTAGCTGATTACCCAATTACAGCTAGAGTTGATCCTCGTACAACAGCTAGACCTGGCGATGCAATCAAATTTGCATTTGATCTTGACAAGATTCATGTATTCGATAAAGAAACAGAACAGGTTATTACAAACTAATCAAAGATATTTTAGGGGGTCAGATTTCTCTGACCCCTTTTTAACTAATTTAGAAGGAAATGGAGAGAGTTCATGTTATCCAATCAGATTATTCAGAAAAGCTTGGAAGATTTAAAATCTATTACAAAAGTAGAATTGGAAGTATATGATTTGGAGGGAGCAAAAATAGCAGGAACATCTTCTGAAACAGATGTAGAACCTCATATTGTTCGTATTTTTGCAGAATCTGCGGCAGAAACACAAGAATTAGATAGTAAGTGGTTTATGAAAATTCAGGATGAAGGCAGAGATATATATGTGCTAATTGCTTTTGGTGATCAACAATATTCTTATCAGGTGGCTAAGATTGCAGTAAATCAGTTGCAGGCACTTTTATTGGCATATAAAGAGAAATATGACCGAAATAATTTCTTTCAGAATTTAATTCTAGATAATTTGCTATTAGTAGATATTTATAATCGTGCAAAAAAATTGCATTTGGAAGTAGAGGCTAAAAGAATCGTATATTTAGTCGAAACGAAAGTAGAAAGCGAAAGTATTGTAAAAGAAATGCTGCGTAGCTTGTTCTCTCAACAGAATGGAGATTTTGTTACTTCTGTAGATGAGAGAAATATCGTTTTAATTAAAAGTCTTCGCAAAGAGGATACAGAAGAAGAAATTCAGCAAACAGCAAAAACTATTGTAGATATGTTAAACTCAGAAGCAATGCTGAGTGTAAAAGTAGCGTATGGAACCGTGGTTGGAGAATTGAAAGAAGTATCAAAATCTTACAAAGAAGCTAAAATGGCTTTGGACGTAGGGAAAATTTTCTATATTGAAAAGAGTGTTATCGGATATGAAAAATTGGGAATTGGTAGATTAATCTATCAGTTACCGGTAAATTTATGTCGAATGTTCATGACAGAAATTTTCGGGGATAATCTTCCGGACAAATTGGATGAAGAAACGCAGATTACAATCCATAAATTTTTTGAAAATAGTCTGAATGTATCCGAGACTGCAAGACAGTTATATATTCATAGAAATACATTAGTATATAGAATTGAAAAACTGGAAAAAGAAACAGGGTTGGATATCCGTAACTTTGATGATGCACTTACTTTCAAAATTGCTTTAATGGTCGTAAGTTATTTACAATATTTGGACAGCAGAGATTACTAAGTTATTTTTAATAATCATAGTAAGAGCTATATTATTTAAATAATAATATTAGAAAATGTATTTGTCATAAATAGTACAAGCAAAACATAAAATGATTCTATAGGAGGGTGACCTATGGAATCATTTTTTCGTTATATATCATATGTTGACTATTATAAAAAAGGGGAACGAATAAAAAATGTTGGATTTCTGCGATGGAAATTGCATAATGGTGAACATTGCATAGAATTACAGTTGAAAGACATATTTAGTGAACAGGGAAGTTTTGATATTAAAGAACAGAATACCGGAAAGAGGATCGGAGAAATAAAAGTGGATAAAGGAGTTGGAAATTTTATGAAAAAATTTCCTGCTGTGACAGCATCCGGTGAAATGTATATTGATACCCTTGATGACAGACTTTATATGGATGATGTGAAAGGGTTTGTAATCTGGTTAAATTCCAATGAGTATTTGTCAGTTCCGGTAAAGTTGGGACAAGAGAGAAAGACTAAGGAGTTTGATGAAATTGTCAAGGAAGATGGCAATTTAAAAGAAAAAAAGAATGAAGATCAAAAAATGGATCATCCTATGGAAGAGCCAGATTTAAGTAATGATAAAGAAATACTTATTCAGGATACAAAAGCAGCATCCGAAAATGTTTTGATTGAAGGTATTGAAGAAAAGTATATAGATTCGTCTCCAGCAAAGAAGATGAAAATTATAGAGCCAATTCATGAGGACAAGTGGAAGCAGTTATGCAAGAAATATCCACAAGTACATCCATTTCCTGATAAGAAAGTATTTCTGTCTGTGAAACCCGAAGATTTTATTATCTTACAGCAGGGTTATCAGAAACTGGTACATAATAGCTTTTTGCTTCATGGATTTTACAATTACGGGCATATGATTTTGGGGAAATTGTCAGAGGAGGATAAAGCGCCCATATATATAGGAGTACCCGGAGTTTATTATGAACGAGAAAAGCAAGCTGCCCAGATGTTCGGTTTTGTAGGATTTGAAAGTACGGAACATCCGGTGCAGGCAGGAAGTTATGGTTATTATATGATTGAAGTGGAGATTTAGTTTTTATAAATTAGGAATCCATAGGATATTAGGGTCTAATTTAGTTCTATAGTTAGAAGTATATTAATCAATGCCTCGCAAGGATGAATGCGGAAGATTTACTTTTATTAAGGACAAGTAATGATTTAAAGTCTCTACACTACAGGAAGAAAGTCCCGGAGTAAGAATGTTACCACTATCCTTAAAAGATTGAATATAATATGGACTTTTAGAAGATATCATTTCGGTAATTTCCTGAAAATCCTGTTCACTGTGAAGTTCCTTTACAACCGTAGTACGGAATTCATAGTCTATCCCGGAATTTTCAATCATAGAAATAGATTCTTTTATAGTTTCGATGTTTAGATTGGGAATTCCACAGACTTTGGAATAATTGGAAAAGCCTGCTTTGATATCCATGGCAATATAATCTACAAAATTTTTGTCCAGCAGATCAGATATAATTTCGGGGCAATAGCCGTTGGTATCTAACTTAATTTTGTAGCCTAAGGCACGTACTTTTTTTATAAAATCGGGTAAATCCGGTTGTAAGGTTGGTTCACCGCCGGTAATACAGATTCCGGAAAGAATGTTTTTTCTCTTTTGAAGGAAAGTAAAAATTTCTTCTTCGGAAACAGTAGTAGCAGGATTAAAAAGTAAATCTGAATTATGACAAAATGGGCATCGAAAATTACAGCCACCGGTAAAAATAGTAGCAGCAACATGTCCCGGATAATCTAATAATGTTGTTTTCTGGTAACCACATATATACATAGAAGTCCTCATTTATGTTTCATGTTAAAAATAGTTTTAAAGTAGATGATTCTGTTATTTTAATAGAAATATCACTATCCTTTGACAGATATCTTTTATAAGTATAATATGAAATAAGATAAGGTGCAAATATCTGAGAATATATATTTGGCATTATTGTTCATATAAGAATGTTAAAAGTATAAGTGAACAATAATCTTTAGAGAGGCGTATATGGAACAGCATATAAAATACATGAAAGAAGCGTTAAAGCAGGCGAAAAAAGCATATGCTCTGGGGGAAGTTCCCATAGGTTGTGTAATTGTATATCAGGATAAGATTATTGCCAGAGGATATAATCGCAGAAATACAGATAAGAATACTTTGGCCCATGCGGAGATTACAGCTATTGATCGTGCCAGTAAAAAAATGGGCGACTGGCGGTTGGAGGACTGTACTTTATATGTGACATTAGAGCCTTGCCAGATGTGTGCCGGAGCAATTGTTCAGTCCAGAATTACCAATGTAGTTATGGGATGTATGAATCCAAAAGCGGGTTGTGGCGGTAGTGTTTTAAATATTTTGGAAATGCCGGAATTTAATCATCAGGTAAATGTGGTCCGTGGAGTGATGGAAGAAGAATGCAGTCTGATATTACAGGAATTTTTTAAAGAGCTTCGTATTCGAAATAAAGAAGAAAAGGCAGCACGAAAAGCAGAACTTGAAAAAGAATTAGCACAAGAAGAAAAATAGAGTTCTTGTATCGGATTACGACAGAGAAAGGAAGACGGGATAGTGTTGACAAAGAGTTAAAATCCTTGTATACTAACTAAGTATTTTTGAATATGTGAGATAAAAACATCCTGTATAGGATGGAGCTTATATAGCTGCCCTTAGTAAGTGGCGATGAAGTTT
>CAZSBV010000052.1:0-10231 GCA_964605105.1 uncultured Lachnospiraceae bacterium
ACAGTGTGTAATGGTAAAAACAGAAGTCACAATGGATATATATTTATGTATAAGGATAATCCAGATTTGTATTATAAAGCAAAAGAACTTAGAGATAAGAAAAATCTCGAAAAGAAATTATTGAAACAAAAGAAAATTTTACAATTCACAATGGACGATAAATTTATTCGTGAATATACATACCAAGAACTCACTGATGATGGATTTAAATTAGAAATAGTACAAGCCTGTTGTTGTGGACAAAATAAATCATCAAGTGGTTATAAATGGAAATATGCAGAAAGCACCGCTTCTTAATTGGAGCAGGTGCTTATTTTAATAGAAAGGAAGGTGGCGAGTACGGCTACAAAAAAGACAACAAAGAAAAAAATATGTCCAGTCTGCAAAAAAGAAAAAAGTATTGCCACTGGATTTTATAAATCTGCTAGTCCACTCTTCGCATTAGATGGTTGTGTGCCTATTTGTATTGAATGTGTAAAAAATGATGTAGTTAATGAAGATGGTACTGTTAATGAAAATAAATTGAAAACCATGTGTCAGCGATTGGATAAACCATTCTACACCGATGAATTAGATTCTGCATTTTTACAAGCGAAATCTGAGCATGGTTATTTGTCAGATGATGAGGTCGCTAAGTATGGAAATCAAATCGTAGGTTTTTATTTCAAGAATATTAATACATTGCGTCAGAATAAAGACCGTAGTTTTGTTGATTCTGAAAATGATGGATTTGTACATAAGACATATAATGTTAATGCCAGACAGAAAAAAGAACGTTTGACTAATAGATATACTGATGTTATTGAGAATAATAATGAAGCAACCAATACAATATCTGTCACCACTACTTCTACACCACAGACCAAAAAGGTAGGGGAAGAACTTATTTATAGTGAATTTTGGATGGGTGATTATTCTCAAAGAGATATTGACCTATTGGACAAGTATTATGCAGGTCTTAATAGAGACTACAAAATCGTTACAGAGAACCACAGAGACTATGCTAAGAAAATTGCAAAGGCGAGTCTTATGATGGATAAAGCATATGAAGATATGTTAAAGGGTATCGCTGGTGCAGATAAAATGTATTCCAGTGCCAAAGATATATTTGACTCATTATCAAAGTCTGCTAAGTTTTCAGAAGATAAACGTAGCATAAATGATGTTGGTATAAGTAGTTTTTCTAAAATCACGAGTATTGTTGAAAATCATAATTGGATTCCACAACACGTACCAAAAGAAAAGGATATGTATGACCAAATGCTTGAAGCATTGAGTGTTATAAATCAATCGGTGTAGTGTATGGGAAAGAACAGAAATGAAGAATATCTTGAGGATTATAGAAATCGTGAAAATATAGAAAGTACTTATAGCAATGACCCTTTAAAAGAAGAAAGTATTGACTTTGAAGCATGGACTGAGTTCATTTCTTACTACAGATATTACGTTGATGAATTTGCCTGTGACATATTGGGACTTAGGCTTTTCCCGTTCCAACGCTTGATACTTAGGGCAATGGCTCGTTATCAAAATAGTATGCTTATAGCATGTCGTGGTTTGGGTAAGTCTTATATTGTGGCAGTTTTCTATATCTGTGTTGCAATACTTTATCCAAATATTAAGTTAGGGATTGCATCTGGCAACTCTCAACAGGCACGTAACGTAATTATTCAGAAGATAAAAGGTGAATTATCTAAGAATGAAGCGATTGCGAGAGAAATCAAATTCCCTATTAGAACAAGTGATGGTGACTGTGTAGTTGAATTTAAGAATGGCTCTGAAATTCGAGCAATCACTTTGGCACAAGACCGTGGAGGAGACTCTGCGAGAAGCTGGCGTTTTTCCTACATCCTAATTGATGAGGCACGACTTGTTAAAGATGATATTATTGAAGAAATTTTAATACCTATGACAAAAACCAAACGTCAAAATGCTATTCGTTGGAATCAGTCTGAAAAAGGTAAAGTTATCTTTATATCTTCTGCTTATTTAAAAACAAGCAAATTATATAATCGTTTCAAATTTCATTACAATGAAATGACTTCGGGTAACAAAAACTATATGGCTATATGTTTTCCTTATCAAGTTGGTGTGCAAGCAGGATTATTTGACCAAGAGGATATTGAGAAGGAATTAGAAAAGCCACAGATGACAAAGGATAAATTCGCCTATGAGTTTGAAGGTCGATTTGTCGGTTCTAGTGGTGAAAGTTATTATCCATATGAATTAACAAACCCTTGTCGTGTTTTGGAAAGATGTGAATTTCAGCAACCAAAGAAATCAAATTCGATTTATGTTATTACACATGACGTTGCGGTTTCTACTGAAAAAAACTCCGATAACTCTTGTACCCATGTAATTAAATTAAAGCTAAAACCAAACGGCACTTATACAAAACAAGTTATTTTTACAAAAACAGTTAACGGTATGTCATTGAATAAGCAAAGAGATTTTTTGAGAGAACTTATACATATAAAATTTCCTAATACTGCTAAATTACTTATTGACGCACAAGGTACTGGTGCAGGTCTTCCATCTATGTTTTATGAATCATGGGAATACACAGACCCTAAGACTGGTGTTGTTACGGAATATCCACCAATCGTATCTGATGACGAGAAAGATATCAATTTATTAGATAATGCGCTTCCTCTAATAAGATGTGTTCATGGCATGAATAACTTTGTTAATTTATATTATCCGTACATGAAAGCATGTTTTGAAGATGGAAGTTTAGAATTACTTATGCAGTCCGCAGAAGTTGACAATCTATATAAATTAAATCAAATGAATTTTGAAGAGTATTATCAACATATAGAACATGATATATTGCAAAGTGAATTAAGTAATATTAAGCAAGATTTCACAAATAATGAAAAAATGACATATACAAGAATTGTATCTGGTAAAAAAAGAGATAGAGCGACCAGTTTAATGTATGGGCTGAGTTATGTATGCGAATTAGAAAATGACAATAAAAAGTCATTATATAAAAAGCAAGTTAACTATACCTCTGCTCCACTCTTCTCATCTACAATAAACTTTTAAGAAAGGACGGTGAATAACAAAGAATGTCAGAAGAAAAATTGAATACAAACTCTAAAGTCACATCATCTTCTCCCACTCCAACGGAAGACTTTGATGTGATTTTTGCGTCTAAAAAAGATGATGCCATTATAGTAACATCTACAAACAATCTCACAGAGAGACAGTCAATTGCCATCAGTGCATATGACCCTAAAAACACAAACTATTCTGTATATTTAAATGAAGGAGTTTCACCGTCTGCAACTCTAACGGTTGAAGAAATAGATAAACTGCTAACCAATACTCAAAATGATTTATCCAAAGTTCTAAAAATCAATGCGTATAACAGAAAACTGGTAAATCAAAATGACATTATTGGTAAAACAGTTGAATCTATAGATACTAACATTAATACAGAAATTAAAATTACTTATGGTCGTGCAGAAGAAGGCAGAAACAAAAAGAAACGACTAGAAGAATTTAAAAAACTCATTCAAGACGTAAACGAAGGTATCAAACCAAAACGTATAACACGTAATGCTGTTTCTACCTCTTATATGGAAGGAAACTGGATTGCATACTTGCGTCATGAAAAGAAAGATAATTACACAGTAGACTTCTATCCTCTTGGTGTTTGTATCATTACAGATACTTTGTATAATGGTGAACCCATTGTCTGGATGGATATGAATGAACTGCGAAAAAGATTGCAGAAAACATATAAAAAGACAAAAAAGAAAAAACCTCTTATGTTTAAAGATATGGAGGATGAAATCAAAAACAGTTATCCAAAAGAAGTATATGAAGCATTTGTAAATAAAGAGGACTATGCGATTTTAGACCCCAAATATACAGGTGTTATTCGTGTAAATAATCTTAATCGTAAATATGGTGTATCTCCTATTACTCGTGCTTATAAAGATTTAAATATGTTGGATACTTTTGCTGATACAGACCGTGTAAACAGTAAGGCTAAAGGAAAGAAAATTATTCATCAGAAGATGCGTAAAGAAACGATGGGTCAAGACTATAATAAAGACTTCTTTCCTGAGATGGCATATGCCCATCAAAATTTTATGTCTTCATGGCAACAACCTACCGTAGTTGTGACTTCTCCACCAACGGTTGAGTCAATTGCATATGTTGAACCATCTGTAGAAATGACTTCAAAAGATACATATAACATTTATCGTTCAAAGGCACTTACTACACTTGGTATTTCTTTCTTAATGGATAGTGGCTCACAGTCTGTTTCTACTGCTTCTATTTCTGTAACACAGTTGATGAGAACTATCAATTCTATTACTGAGCAGTTAGAAGATATTTATAAAAAATGGTATCGACAAATTGCTGTAGATAACGACTATCCACCAGAATATACACCTGATGTAGAGGTTATAGATTCTGAACAATTGGAAATGTCACTGAAAAAAGAGTTGGCTTCATTCTGTTATACTACATTAAATGCTTCTCTTGAAACATGTTATGACCTTGTAGGTTTAGATGTAAAAGATGAAGCTGAAAAGCGTAAGGCAGAAAAAGATAAAGGTTACGATGAAATCTTTGCGCCTAGAATGACCGCTTACACTAATTCAGGCAAAGGGAATACAACTGAGAACAAAGGTGGTAGACCAGAAAATGTAACTGATACAAATCAAGGTAAAAATCAGTACGACAAAGAATATAACAAGAATGCACGAGGTAATTAGTTATGAATGAATATATTATCTCATGTCCTTGTTGTAATGAAAAATTAAAAATAACTATTTCTAGTAGTGGTAATGCCACTGCTTTTTTATTGGAAGAAAATAAGATTTCACAAGAAGAATTATCAAACTTGTTTGGTATTGAATTAGGTGTTGTGGAATCTAATTCGGAGGTGAATTAACGTGGAAAACATTACATTGTATAGTTCACAAGTTTATTTAGCTGAAGATAATTCCAATCCTGATTCTTATATTGCTAAGTTTATCGTTTCTGATTTTGGCAGAAATAAAAATGGCGTAGCATTAAATCGTGATGGTATTGAGAATTGGCTTTCTACATTGAAGAACAAACCTTTGGTTGGAAAAATCAAAATGCGTATTGATGGAACTTATGACTTTAGTGGTCACAACATGAAAATTGTTGAGAAAGTCGATGAAGATGGAAATACATACAAGACTGCCGAATTTGATACAGATGCATTTGGTAGTTTCTTTGATATTTCAATAGAAACGATTAATGATGTTGAGTATATCGTAGCAAGCTGTGAAATTTGGAAACGCTTCTCTCGTGCTTGCGAAATTATTATTAAAAGAATTCAGGAAGGAACACTACATACAAGTTGGGAGATTGCAGTTGAAAAATCTCATCAAGGTATTGTAGATGGCTTAATGACTAAAATCATTGATGTTGGTAGATTTTTTGGTCATTGTCTTTTAGCAAAAGATGTATCACCAGCCTATGATTCTAGTGGACTTTTAGAGATTGCGTCAACAAATTATGACGTAGATTTAGAATTTGCAGAAGCTCTATCCCAAGACTTTATGAGTCAAGGTTTAGATATAAAAAATAAAGCAAAGGAGGAAAATAATTTGCAGAGTAACGAAAAAATCAATGTTGCAGAAGAAGAAACAGTTGTTGAAACTCCTGTTGCTGAAACAGTAAAAAATCCAACTGAAACTTCGGAAGTAACAAAAACAAAAGAAACTGTTGAATCTAGTGAAGATAAAACAGAATCTACAACTGAAACAGAAGTTTCTGCTCTTACAGAATGGGATTTAAGAGATAAAATTCGTGCAGCATGTAGAGTAAAATTGGGAAAATACTGTTGGATTGCTTATCACTTCCCTGTTGAAAAGGAAATTTGGGTAGAGGTAGACGGACGTGAATCTGAACTTGATTATGTTCGTATGACTTACACAGTAGAAAATGATGTAGTTTCAGTATCAGAGCCAGAGAATGTAAAACTTTGTGTAACTATCAAAGATATTAATACTACTGTTTCTGAATACGAAAAGACAATTGCAGAAAAAGATGAACTTATTGTAAAAGCAAGTTCTGAAATTACTGAATTAAAGGCTCAGAATACAGAGTTGTCTCAGTACAAAGAAAAATTCACACAGATGGAACAGGAAAAAGCTGAAGCAGAATTAGCACAGAAGAAAGAAGACTTAATCGCTTCTGTTGTTAAGAGTGGACAGATTACTCGTGAAGAAATCGAATCATCCGAAGAATTGAAAGGTTATGTAGATACTTTGGATAAGAAATCACTCATGTCTATCGTAGGTGAAAGATTAACAGTTTCTATGAATGAAAAACCTGAAAAGGAAATTGAAACTTCTGAAGCTAAAGAAGATATCCATGTATCTTCTAATTTAAATAATGAAGATGATGAAGTAGTTGACTACTCATCTGTTATGAGAAACTTTTTAAGAAAATAAGGAGGGCAAATTAAATGCTTAGAGAATTACAGGTAACAATGAATAAGCCAGCAAACGCTATGTATAAGTCTGGTGAAGAAAAAATCATTACTGGTATGGCAGTAGTTAAAAATGAAACAAACAAAACTTTTGAATTTCCAGCAGAAGAAACAGCTTCTAATTTATTCTTTGTAGATAAAGAAAGAATCCCAACAGGTAGCAACTGTGCAAGAGTTGATATGTCTGATTACGATGAAGATTTTGTAACAGTAAAAGAAAACGAATTTGCGAAATTAATCGCTTACTATGTTGGTGAAAGATTTGCAGTTGACCAGTTTGTAAAAAATGGTTTAGAAAGCGGTGTTCGTGTAGCTGTAGGTACTGATGGTAAATTAGTAAAAGCTACTGTTGCTTCTAAATACATTTTCAAAGAATTTTTCAATGACAACGGACATGAATTGGCACTTATCGAAGTAACTGATGATGCTGTTGCAAATGCTTAATTAGGATAAGGAGGATATAAACTATGTCATTAAAAGTTGAAGTAGCTGAAATTATGAATAAACCTGGCACTATGTTTGAAGTGGCAGAAAAAGTTGAATATAAGAGAAATCTTACAAGTGAAGAAAAAGAAATTTATGAAATTTCTGACGCATGGGCAAGAGAAATCGGTAAAACAGGTAACGATGAAGGACATGAAATTGCTGCTTTTGTTAATAAGGTAGTAAATGAAGAAATCTATAATGCGCCTGATGAATTACTTGACCAGATGTTTGAAAGAGGTTCAATCGGTGAATTTGATGATGCTGAATATACAGGTACACCAAAGAATACACTTGAAGCACACGATGCTGCATTTGGTGGTACGGTAGATAGAAGTTGGATTGACTTCTCTGCTATCAAACCAATTACAAGAAATCACCAAATTGAAACAGATTTAAGTTACAGAGATTTACGCAAAAACGGATTCAAATCAATTGCAACAGCCACTACATATGCAAAAGAAGCATTACAGAACAAAATGTTCTATACAATCTTCTCTATGATTGATGATGCAATCGTAGGTGGTGAGCAGCTTGTTCCTGTGTCTGGCAAAGTTCCTACGCAGGCAGCAATTGATGAATTCAATCTTTACTTATTAGATAGAAATCCAGATGCTGTTGCGGTTTGTTTAAGTAAATATGCACAGGCTATGGGTAGAATGGATGGTCGTTCTCAGTACCTTTCTGATTCTATGAAAGATGAATTCAACCGATATGGACTTTTAAATTTCATTGATGGCGTTCGCGTTGCATCTATTTCAGGTGCAAAGAAAACCGCTAAAGACCAGTTGCTTTTACCAGATGGGCGTATCTTTGGTGTAGCAGGAAAAATTGGTGGTCTTGATATGAAAGGTGAAATCCACACATATGAAAATTTGGATAACTATAATGAAAAAGTAATTCTTCAGGTAAAAGACTTTACATACTCTTTGGCAATTACAAATATCGAAAACTGTAACAAGATGGTATTTACAGATTAATTTAAATCTCAAAATATACCATCTATTTTTATGCTTAAAATTAGGGAATAGTGTCGCTCACGATAAGGCAGTCTACCCAACTGCCTTTCCCTATTTTAATAAATGGGTCATAACTTTGGGTAGGTTATTTGGATGTAAATAGTCCAGCCTACAATTTTATTAAGAGAAGGAGGATTAAAGTTATGTCTAAATACGACACTCAAGATGTGAATGTTCTCAATTATAACGAAAGTAATGTTTTTGTTAGTAGTGCTAGAGAACATTATAAATTTGCACCTTCTAAAAATGGTAAGATTCCTACCATCGTTCCAATTCCTATGAAAGAATTGCAGTACATTGCTAGTAATACAAATATTATTACTACAGGTTGGCTTACTTTTGAAGAAGATGAAAAAGAAGAAATATATAAAGAATTGCGAATTGGAAATTGGAAAGATATTTTAACAAATGAAGATATTGAATCCATTTTAACTAAACCTACTATGGAAGGTTTGCAAAAAATTATTGACATTAAAAATGAATCATACTTTGATAGAGTACGAATTATTATGCACAAGTTAATTAACGATGGTGTAGACATTACTACAAAAGTAAACAATATAGTAAATCAAAGACATAATGAATTACAAAGAAGACAGAGAAATAGTCAAATTGTATTGACCAAGAAAAATACTACTGTTTCTGCTGATACAGTTAGAGAATTATCTGAACAGAATGCTTCATTACAGAGTCAGTTAGATGAAATGAAGAAAATGATGAAACAGATGATGGCTATGCAGACTGCTTCTCATATTGAAACAAAAACAGAAAATAAGGAAGAATCTGTTAAAGAAGAAACTCCTAAAAAGGCTGGCAGACCGCCAAAGAAAGCGAATTAGGAGGTGAATTATGGAACAGTCTACTTCTTTTGATAAAGTAATTGAAAGATTGCTTAGAAAAATTGAAAAAGATAAAGACTTTTTTGCTTATTATAACTTATCGGCTGAAGATGCACAGAAACTTGTTATAGAACAAGCAAAAGGATATTTATATGATGCTATTGATTTATTAACATCAAAGTGCGAACCAGAAGTAGATTTTTATGATTACGGAGAAAATGAGTTTAATTTCAAACTCACTTCAAAAGAAATTGGTCTGCTCTCTTCTCTTATGTATGAAGTATTTTTCGAAAGAGATGAAGTTTTATTGAAAGCATTTAAAATTCGTATGACACCATCGGATTTAAACCAATTCTCACCCAGCAGTGAACGAAAGACATTTGAGGATATGTTGCAGAGAATTAAAACAGAAAACATCAATAAAATTTCAAAATAT
This sequence comes from uncultured Lachnospiraceae bacterium, assembly GCA_964605105.1. Taxonomy (GTDB): domain Bacteria; phylum Bacillota; class Clostridia; order Lachnospirales; family Lachnospiraceae; genus SFDP01. The sequence continues at coordinate 9,268 of CAZSBV010000052.1, forward strand.
GTTTCTACAGATAGAGCAACTGGTAAACGTAAGATAATAGACCATAGCCAATATGATTATTCGTAGGAGGTGACTTGTATGGATATGAGTTACTTCCAAAAAATCAATAATACATATCAATCTCAAAGCAAACAAGAAACTGATTTATATTTGCTTAATCGTCATGTAGACGAGTGCTTTGCTGACACGATTGATTATCATGTTGTTAAAAGAAATGGCGAACCATTTGAATTACTTATTATTAAGGATACAGATGGTAATACATTTAAGAAGAAAATCAAAGCAAAACACTCTACTCCATTTAATCTTGGAGATTACATTGAATGGGAAGGACAGATTTGGTTGATTACTTTACTTGACCCAAATGAAAAAACTTATCATTCAGGCTATATGTATCTCTGTACAATACCTTTAAGATGGCAAAACTCAGAAGGTAAAATTATTGAACGATATGCATATTCAGAGGATTTTACAAAATATTCTTCTGGTACTATTGGAAATAATACTATTACCATTGGTGATAACCAATATGGTTTGACTTTACCTATTGATATTGAAACTCGTAAACTCAAACGTGATATGCGTTTTTCTATTGATTTTGAAGATGCTGAACAACCAGATATTTATGAATTGACTAACCGTAAAGTTAATCTGAATAACAATGAGTATTTTGGTCGTGGTGGAACTATGGTTGTTACTATGTCTTATGATGCATTTAATGCCGCTAATGACAAGAGAGTTCTTATGGATAATGGTAAAGAGGTATGGATTTGTGATTACAAGTCTGTTGATTCAGAAAACACTACCACCCCACCACAAAATCCCGATGAAACGTCAGTTTTAACTACAAGTGTAAAAGCTACTATTACAGGTAATAAGAATCTCAAGGTTGGTTTTTCTCGTACTTATACTGTAAGTTTTACAGATGAAAGCGGAAATGAAATCAGTGATGTGGATTGGAATT
>CAZSBV010000053.1:0-2745 GCA_964605105.1 uncultured Lachnospiraceae bacterium
ATATGAAAATTGCAGAAGGCTGTGACAAACATTGTACTTATTGTATTATTCCAAAAATCCGAGGTAATTTCCGAAGCGTTCCTATGGAAGCCTTGGTGGAAGAAGCAAAAGGTTTAGTGGAACAAGGTGTAAAGGAAATAATTCTGGTAGCACAGGAAACCACGCTTTATGGACAAGATTTATATGGAAGAAAAGCGTTACCGGAACTTTTGGATAAATTGAATGCTATTTCGGGATTATACTGGATTCGTATTTTATATTGTTATCCGGAAGAAGTGACACAGGAATTGATTGATGCCATTAAGAGAAATGATAAAGTATGTCATTACCTGGACATCCCAATTCAGCATGGTTCTGATGCAGTATTAAAAAGAATGGGCAGAAGAACCAACGAAAAGCAGTTAAGAGAAATTGTGGCTAAACTTCGTGAAGAAATCCCGGACATTTGTTTGAGAACTACGTTGATCAGTGGCTTCCCGGGAGAAACCGAAGAAGACCACGATATTGTAATGAATTTTGTGGATGAATTAGAATTTGACCGCTTAGGCGTTTTCACGTATTCTCCGGAAGAAGATACTCCGGCAGCTATGATGGATGATCAGATTGAAGAAGAAGTGAAAGAAGACAGACGAGCTGAAATCATGGAATTACAGCAGGACATTGCTTATGATAAAGCAGATGCAATGGTCGGCGAAAAGCTTATGATCATGATTGAAGGCAAAGTTGCAGATGAAAATGCTTACGTAGGAAGAAGCTATAAAGATGCTCCAAATGTAGACGGTTATGTATTTGTAAATACAAGCAGAAACCTTATGACTGGAGACTTTGTTCCGGTAACTATTATCGGTTCATATGAATACGATTTGATAGGAGAGATTGACGAATGAATTTACCAAACAAACTAACGATTTTAAGAATGATTATGATTGTACCTTTTGTAATTGTAATGATTGCAGGAAATGCGATTCCGGCTGGAAAATGGATTGCATTAGCTCTTTTTGTTGTAGCAAGTATCACAGATTTCGTAGATGGATATCTGGCTAGAAAATACAATTTAGTTACTAACTTCGGGAAATTTATGGACCCATTAGCAGATAAATTATTAGTATGTGCAGCTATGATTTGTTTAGTGGAAATGGGATCGATTCCTGCCTGGGTGGTAATTATAATTATGAGCCGTGAATTTATTATCAGCGGCTTCCGTTTGATTGCATCTGATAACAATGTAGTAATCGCAGCCAGCTATTGGGGAAAATTCAAGACTGTATTCCAGATGGTCATGATTTGCCTTATGATTGCAAATTTAGGTGGCATTTTTGATGTAATTACCCAGATTGTTATGTGGATTGCGGTAGCATTAACAATTATTTCTTTAGTAGATTATTTAATCAAAAACAAAGATGTTATGAAGGATACAAAATAATTTATATCCTACGAAGAGAAAGTAGTGCCAAAGTAGATATGCTTTGTGCACTATTTTTATAAGAAAGAAGGTTTTAGTATGGTAGTAGAATTGATTTCTGTAGGAACAGAGATATTATTAGGGAACATAGTAAATACAAACGCTGCATTTTTGTCTGAAAAATGTGCAGCATTGGGATTATCTTGTTTCTATCAGAGTGTGGTGGGAGACAATGAAGAGCGTCTGTGTCAGACGATTCAGACAGCTTTGGATAGAAGTGATATTGTGATTTTGTCAGGGGGCTTAGGGCCTACTCAGGATGACCTTACCAAAGAATGTGTGGCAAAGGTACTTGGAAAAGAGCTTGTAATGGATGAGCATTCCAGAAAAAGAATTGAAGAATATTTTACGTCCAGAGGTTACGAAATCACAAATAATAACTGGAAACAGGCTTATGCTCCGGAAGGTGCCATTGTGGTAGATAATGAAAACGGTACGGCACCGGGACTTATTGTACCGGCAGAAGGAAAGCATGTGTTATTACTGCCTGGACCACCAAATGAATTGATTCCTATGTTCGAACAGCAGATGATGCCTTATTTAAATGGTCTGGAACCGGGAGTTATCTGCTCCACTACCGTAAAATTGTGCGGTGTAGGAGAGAGTAAAGTAGAAACTGAAATTTTGGATTTGATTGAAAAACAGAGCAATCCTACCATTGCGCCATATGCAAAAACAGGAGAAGTGCATCTTCGGGTAACTGCCAAAGCTGACAATGAGGAAGAGGCTCATGAAATGATGCAGCCTGTGATTGTGGAATTGCAGAAACGTTTCGGAAAACATGTTTACAGTTTAGATGAAAAGGTTACTTTGGAAAAAGCTCTGGTAGATTTATTAATTGAAAAAGGACTGACCATTGGAACCGTAGAATCCTGCACCGGAGGAATGATTTCTGCCAGACTTACTAATGTACCGGGAGTATCCGCTGTATTAAAGAATTGTTTTGTAACTTATTCCAATAAGGCAAAGAGAAAACTGGTAGGAGTAAAGAAAGAAACTTTAGAGAAACACGGAGCTGTCAGTAAACAGGTTGCTAAAGAGATGGCAAAAGGATTAGCCACTCTTCATAAAGCAGATGTAGCCATTGCCGTAACCGGAATTGCCGGACCGGATGGTGGCAGTGAAGAAAAGCCGGTAGGTCTGGTATATATTGCCTGCCATGTCTGTGGTGTTACTACGGTAAAAGAATATCATTTCAGTGGTAACCGCAACAAAATTCGTGAAAATACTGTAGCGAGATCGTTGATTCAGGCAAGAAAATGTATTATGGATTATTTTGATAT
>CAZSBV010000053.1:2845-10195 GCA_964605105.1 uncultured Lachnospiraceae bacterium
AAATACCGATCAATCACAGATGGAAGTCCCTTGACTGTAATCAGTGTTCCTTCTGCTAAATATTCTGTAGACAAAATATTGGCGTCTCTGGTCAATACGGAAATGATTTGTCCCTCGGAGAATGGAATCAACAGTTTCACCTCTTTGTCATCTTTCGATAAACATCCATCAATAGCAGATAAAAGTGCATCAATGCCAACTTCCTGTTTAGCAGAAATATAAAGTTTGTTATCTACCAATTTCGGTTTTGCAGTTGGGTCTAACTTATCTGCTTTGTTATAAACGTAAAGAACCGGAATGTGGGAAGCGGATAATTCTTCTAAAGTTTCCCTGGTAACTCGGATGTGTTCTGAAAAATCCGGGTCACTAAAATCGACAACATGTAACAATAAATCGGCTTCCTGAACTTCCTGTAAGGTAGAACGGAAAGCTTTTACCAGATTGTGAGGAAGTTTGTCAATAAATCCTACGGTATCGGATAATAAAAAGCCCTTTTGTCCGGGAGGATCCATCTGACGTACCGAAGTTTCTAAAGTGGCAAAGAGCATATCTTTCTCCAATACTTTTTTGGTATCGTCTTTACAAAATCGAGAAACCAGTTGATTTAAAATCGTAGATTTCCCGGCGTTGGTATAACCGACCAAAGCGACTTTAGGAAGGGCTGACTGATTTCGTTTTTTACGCATGGTTTCTTTGTTTTGTTCCATGTCAGCCAGTTCCTTTTTTAACATGGTGATCTGCTTTTCGATACGACGTCTGTCCAATTCCAGTTTCTTTTCGCCGGCACCTTTATTACTTAAGGAACCGCTGCCGCCACCCTGACGGCTTAAGTTATTATGAAGTCCTACTAAACGAGGAAGCATATATTGAAGCTGCGCCAGTTCTACCTGCATTTTCGCTTCCGCAGTTTTGGCACGGTCATTAAATATCTGTAAGATAAGAGCAGTTCTGTCCAAAACTACAGCATTCAATTCTTCTGTCAGGTTTCGAACCTGAATGGGAGAAAGAGCGTTGTCGAAGATAACAGTGTTGGCTTCATACATAGTCAGACTTTCCTGAATTTCTTTTACCTTACCGGTTCCTACATAAAGAGCAGTATTAGGATTGGGGAGGTTCTGGGTATGAATACACACGACTTCCATATCACAGGCTTCTGTCAGAGCCTTTAATTCTTTCATAGAATGTTCAAAAGACGGATCGTTATTTAAATTTACACCGACCAAAATAGCCAAATCTTTTTTTATTTCATTTTCAAACACAAATATTTCCTCCCGAATAATTATCAATCAAAATTGTCAAAAGAAATTTTTACGGAACATCTTGATGAATTTTCTTACGATATTCTTTTTTCTTCTTTCTATAGTCTTCCAAAGAAAGGCATTTAAATACAGTTTTTCTTCCTATGTAACAAATAATCCATGCAATTAAAATTCCGCAGAATGCTCCGGCACTGTCAATCATGACATCACGGTAAGAAGGATTACGGCCGAAAACAAAGGACTGGGAATATTCATCCAGGAATGCTACGCCAACGCAGAATAATTCTCCTAAAATAATAAGGAAGATTCCACGGATTTTGTATACATATAATGGAAAAGCTACGGTTACTGCCAAAGCAAAAAATTCTGTAAAATGAGCTGTTTTTCGAATCAAAGGATGAATCTGATAAATCAGTTCATTTAACATTTCGTTGGACAATCCTTTGGAAAAAATTTTGTTATATGCCAGTACAATGGTCTTGCTGACCTGATAACTCATAGTGGTAGAAGCAGCACCTTCCTGTGAAGACATATATAAAATTAAATATAACATACATAAAGCCGGAACAAAGGACAATGGCTTTAACAAATAACGTAAAGTTTTCTTAACAAATAAAGAAAAATAATTCATTTTTTACCTCCTGATATTTATGAATCCTTAATGGTGAGAAACGTACTTAGTAAGTTTTAACGTTTCTGTAAATACAAAGTCAAGGTTGAAAGTAACACACTCTCAACCTTGTTTGGGATAATATCAAGAAAATCAATGGAAAATATTTAACTAAATCTTAAGTTTTAATTAAGTATGTCCAATAGTTACATAACACTTCAGCAATTAAGTGCTGAAAGGTTACAAAATTACAAATCAATCAAGTGAATCTGATTTTCAATTACATCCGGTACAGCTTTGCCCTGAGCAAGGAATTTTTGAACCAGTTTACGGAGACGATGTAGTTGTTGCTTTTTCTTCAAATCATATATCTGAATACATTCTGTAAAGGTATTGTTTGTCATCAGGTTAGTACAGATTTCTGCACGGAAAGGAATATAAGTGGAGAAAATCCGTCTAACAATCTTATTCAATTTTACAGAACCTTTGGATTCAGATAAAATCCAGTTGGCATAATCCATGACAAAAAGATTTTTATAATTACCTTTGGCACGACCAAGAGCCAGTTTGATTTTTTCCTTGGCATCCTGAGATAAATCACGATTCTTAGCATAGAACAATGCATAATCATAATATTCACTTGTAAGAGAATGTTCAGAGATATCGTTCCAGCGCATACCCTGAATACGGCGGCACATTTCCCAACGGAAGTCGCCGACCATATTGATCATGGTACGGTCCAGATTTTCGGCATGGAAAGCAGAAAGCATCATTCGACCGGGTGTGGAACGCTGCATACCTTCAATTTCCTGCCAGCAGATTCCGTTGGAACCGACGTTTGGCATAAGAATGAAATCCGGATGGATATCAATTAGAACAGTTTCTCTTAAACCTAATTTATCATCTGCGTAGAGATAACTGCGGTAGAACGCAGAAAAATCTACTTCTAATAACTTGTTTAGGGATTCCTTCAACTTGTAAGGTGTAATTAAAATAGAGGACAAATCCTTTACAACATTTTCCTGAATGAAAATAGGGCAGAAAGTGGTGAAATGTCCCTGTGTAATTTTATTTACAGAAGGGAACATGCTTTCCAATTCGTACATTACCTTGCCGGTAGTATCATCCAGCATTTTCTGAACACCTTTTGGATCAATCTTTCCCTGGGCACGGAGAGTATGAACATAAGAGGAATAATCCTGGGAAAGTTCATTTCGGCTAGGTTGTTTCTTTCCTTTATAAATTGCTGTAATCCATTCGAACAAGGTATAAATTCCATTAGCTGGGTCACCCTGATAAGTTTTAGCGATGGAATACAGATAAGCTGCATTGTTAAGTCCTGCCAGTTCCAGATCCACATAACCAAAATGTAAGAACATTTTTACAATGGTAGGCGGGGTAGGATCGTTCAAAGCAATCTGAAAAACTTCTGTATATAAAATATTGAACAGTCTTGTTAACTGACGGCGGATGGTATCCGCATTCTTGTCAAGAGAATTCTTATCAGGAAGTTTTTTATACAAGTCAATGTATTTGACAAATTCGCCACGGGTAACGTCCATAGTATCTGCATAATCCAGAATGGTATCCATAGAGTGGGAAAGTTTTTGTTCCACCTGAGGAAGACTTTCTTCCAAAGCAGTATCATAGGAATGGTCACGTTTTAACTCTCGTTCGTATTCCTGAATTCGATTCGTTACCAGAGTCTTATCAATAAAGTTGTGTCCGCTTAAAATAGAAATCATTTTATTGATACGCTCTTCCAAAGCAGTAACGTCTTTTTTGACATTTTTTGCTCGGAATAAAAGGTCTGTATATAAGTCAAATAAATCCAGAGAAGTTTCGTTTACCAGTAACTGGCTGATGTCACGAAGATAACTGGCGATATCTTCACAGCAATATAATATTTTATGGATATCCCCTACACTTCTTGCTAAAAGTCCAACTACAAGAGCAGGATTGGAAAAAATAGGATTTTTCTCCAGAATAGGAGCCTTTAAGGACTGATAAAAAGATTCCAGCCAGAAAGCCGGTTCTTCCTGTCCTGGTGTAAAAGGCTGTAACTGGTCCTTATTAGCCAGTGATTTTAAAGGCAAATCCATCATTTTACATAATTTCTGATAATTGGAAGATGCAGTAACGATGTACTGGTATATTTTTTCCTGCTGACTGGAAAGTGCATGGTAATAACTAATTACTTTGGCTACACCTTGTACCATGGAAAGAATCAAAAAATGAGATAGTTCTTTGTGTTCTTCCAGTAAATTCTCCAAATGAGAAAAATCTGTCAATGAATAGGTAATAACGCTTGTGCTTTCTAAAGCTTTATAAGTAAAAGAATATTCTTTAAAACTAAAATCAAAAATACCAATAACATCCCCTTTTTTTAAAGTGAATGATTTGGCAGTCTCAGAAGAATCATAAATCGCAGCCACACTTCCCTCAGTGATAATGTGAAAACATACAAAAGGGTCACCGGCCTGAGCGATAGTCTGATTCTTTGTATAACTTGTCAATGAGAACACCTCCCTCCATACTTTCTCATCATAACATAAAATTTCCGGATTTTATATATGTAGTCTGTACTTTTTTTGATTTTTATGGTACTTTTAGAGTGGTATGATATAAGAAAGGATGGGGGATTATGGGCACAGGAATGTTAAGCAATGAAGAAATCGTTGAATATTATAGACAGGATGCCGTAAAACTATTTCGTTATTTGAATTGGCTGGAAAGCAAGAGTGGTCAGACAGTCAGCAGTATTTATGGGGCGGAAGGAATTGCCACCAATTCCGTACCGTTTCCGGTTTATGACGGAACCTTGTTAGGATTTGTAAAAGAAGCGACCAATACTTGTTTTATGGATAGAAATTACGTATACGTTTATTCCAGAAAGCGGTTGAAAAATGTAAAAGATGAAATGCGTCTGATTCAGAATGCCACCATCCGTGATATGGATGATCTGGCAGGAATTTTGTCTCATTATATTTTAGGCGGAAGAACCAAAGCCAGACTGTGGAGTGATGGGGTTACTTTTGGTATCTATTTTGCTGTTTTGAACAAAATGAAAGAATTGATCGAATTTTGGGACGGTGAAAGGGTAAGTGCGCAGTAGCATTCACAGAATTAGAAGAAGGTAAAAGATATGGGAGAAAAATCGGAACAGAAACGGGAATATATCCTGAAACAGGCAAAAGAAGTATTTGCAGCCAAGGGGTTTCGGGATGTTACCATGAAAGATATTGTGGAAGCCTGTGAAATTAGCAGAGGCGGCCTGTATCTGTATTTTGGAAGCACAGAAGAAATTTTTCGGGAAATATTGACGTCAGAGTTGGAAAACGATGGAGAGGATATAACAAATCATCTGACAAAAGATTCCACTATGGCAGATATTTTGATGTTGTTTTTGAAAGAACAGAAGAAAATTATATTAAGAAAAAAGCAGGATATTACCATAGCCACGTATGAATATTTGTTTGCGCATAAGCCGGAGAAGAAATCTGATAATGTGGTACGCAGTCAGTTTGAAACAGGAATTATGGTCTTAACAAAGATATTGGAAGAAGGCGTAAGAAGAGAGGAATTCTATTGTGAAAATGCCAAAGCCGAAGCGACCAATATTATGTATGTTTTGGAAGGTATGAAAATCTGCGCTAAAACTTTTGGGTTATCAGAAAGTAAAGTGGATCAGGAACTTTTATATATTGTTTCCGGACTGGTAATGGAAGAAGAATAATTCGTATTTGTCATATGGGAAAAGGCAGATACGAAATAAGATAGATTATAGACATTTTTTTGGAGGAAGATGATGGACAGTGTCAAGCGTATTTTTGTCGAGAAGAAAGCGCCATTTGCTGTAAAAGCGAAAGAATTAAAAACAGAAATAGAAAGTTATTTGGGAATTGATAGTGTAACTGCAGTTCGGGTATTTATCAGATATGATGTGGAAAATATCTCTGAAGCTATCTTTGAAACTGCGTGTACCAAAGTGTTTTCCGAACCACCGGTAGACATTTTATATCATGAAGCAATTGAGGTTCCGGAAGACGGGAAAGTGTTCAGCGTAGAGTATTTGCCGGGACAGTTTGACCAGCGTGCAGATTCTGCACTCCAATGTGTACAGTTTTTGAAAGAGGATGAAAATCCAATTATTAAAACAGCAATTACATATTTGATTCAGGGCAATGTAACTGAAGATGAATTTGAAAAAATTAAAAATTACTGCATTAACCCTGTAGACTCCAGAGAGACCGACATGATAAAACCGGAAACTCTGGTGACCAATTTTGAAGAACCGGAAGATGTAAAGATATTGGACGGTTTTAGACAGATGGAAAACAATGAATTCAAGGAGTTGTACCGTTCTTTAGGACTGGCTATGACTTTGAAGGATTTTGAACATATTCAGAACTATTTTACAAATGAGGAAAAACGTGATCCATCGATGACAGAAATTCGTGTGTTGGATACCTACTGGTCTGACCATTGCCGTCATACCACTTTTTCCACAGAGTTAAAAGAGATTGAATTCGAAGATGGATATTATAGAACTCCGATTGAAACAACTTATCAGAGTTATTTGGATACCAGAGAAGAAATTTTCGAAGGCAGAGATGATAAGTTTATCTGTCTTATGGATCTGGCTTTAATGGCAATGCGTAAACTACGTGCAGAGGGAAAATTAGAGGACATGGAGGTTTCTGATGAAATTAATGCCTGTTCTGTAGTAGTTCCTGTGGAAATGGATTACGGTAACGGTCCTGTAAAAGAAGAGTGGCTGGTATTCTTTAAAAATGAAACCCATAACCATCCGACGGAAATTGAGCCATTCGGTGGCGCAGCTACCTGTCTTGGCGGAGCAATCCGAGATCCGTTGTCCGGGCGTGGTTATGTATATCAGGCAATGCGAATTACCGGTGCGGCAGATCCTACCGTTCCTGTAGCCGATACTATGAAAGGGAAATTATCCCAGAAAAAACTGGTGCGTGGTGCAGCCAGCGGATATTCTTCCTATGGAAACCAGATTGGTCTTGCAACCGGTTATGTGAAAGAAATCTATCATCCGGATTATGTAGCAAAGAGAATGGAAATAGGTGCTGTTATGGGCGCCGCTCCCAGAAAAAATGTGATTCGTGAAAATTCCGATCCTGATGATGTGATCATTCTTTTGGGGGGACGTACCGGACGAGATGGCTGTGGCGGAGCAACAGGTTCTTCCAAGGTACATACAGAAACCAGTATTGAGACCTGTGGTGCAGAGGTGCAAAAAGGAAATGCACCTACAGAACGTAAAGTACAGCGTCTATTCCGTAGAGAAGAGGTAAGTAAATTAATTAAGAAATGTAACGACTTTGGTGCCGGCGGTGTATCCGTAGCCATTGGGGAATTGGCGCCGGGTCTTATGGTAGATTTAGATAAAGTTCCGAAGAAATATGCCGGTCTTGACGGAACAGAGCTGGCAATTTCTGAATCGCAGGAACG
>CAZSBV010000054.1:0-10145 GCA_964605105.1 uncultured Lachnospiraceae bacterium
AAAAAGGGGTACAAATTATTGAAAAAAATGTTAAAATAAATACTAATAGTGTTTATCTGTCCATGACAGGTAACTTGACTGTAAGAAATCTTTGCAGTGAGTTTAAAGCTTTGGAGGAAATTCAATGACAGAGAACGAAATATTTTTACCTATGCCATTAGAGCACAGCAGAAATATATTTGGTCAGTTTGATATATTTGCAAAAAAACTGGAACGAGGCTTTCATGTCTCTATTGTAAACCGTGATGAAGGTATCAAGATTATCGGCAAAGAAAAGGATATTAAAAAAGCCGAAAAAGTTTTACGTGAATTATGGGAATTATCCAGGAGAGGAAATCAAATCCAGGAACAGAACGTGGATTATGCAATCGCTATGAGTATGGAAGAAAAGGAAGACACTTTATTAGCTATTGACGGAGACTTGATTTGTCACACGGTCAGTGGAAAACCTATCAAACCTAAAACATTAGGTCAGAAACAATATGCAGATGCCATTCGGAAAAATATGATCGTTTTCGGTATGGGACCGGCCGGTACCGGTAAGACATATCTGGCTATGGCTATGGCAATCACTGCCTTTAAAAACAATGAAGTAGAACGTATAATTTTGACCAGACCTGCTATTGAAGCAGGCGAAAAGCTGGGCTTTTTACCGGGAGATTTACAGAGTAAAGTAGACCCTTATTTGCGTCCTCTTTACGACGCCTTATATCAGATCATGGGAGCCGAAAGTTTTGTAAAGAATATGGAAAAAGGATTGATCGAAGTAGCGCCATTAGCCTACATGCGTGGACGTACCTTAGACAATGCTTTTATTATATTGGATGAGGCGCAGAATACAACACCTGCACAAATGAAAATGTTCCTGACCCGTATCGGATTTGGTTCCAAAGTTGTCGTCACCGGCGATGCTTCCCAGAAAGACCTGGCAGCCGGAGTACAATCCGGTCTGGATGTTGCAGTAAAAGTATTATCCAAAATTGAAGATATTGCTTTCTGTCAGCTGACAAGCAAAGACGTTGTACGTCATCCATTGGTTCAAAAAATTGTAAAGGCTTACGAAACATATGAAACAAAAGAAAAAGCAAAAGATAAATATCGCTCTGATAAAAGAAGTAGTCATTAATTTTTTAGCCGTTACCCTGATGACTTTTATTGTAGGCGTTTTAACTTATATTTTAAATTGTCCAACATCTGAAATTATCAGAAATACTGTCACCTTTTTATGGGGTACACTGATTATTTTATTCTTGTGGTATCAAAGCAAAATTTATAAAAATCTGGAATATGATAATGCTTATCATCCGCTAAGATTCCTGATTGTTTTTATTATTTGTTTTGGTGTTTCCATAGGAATGATTTTCGCCCCGACTTCCAGCTGGGTATTTTTATCCATTATGGTAGTTTTGGCCATGTTCAGTAATACCGTTATCGGATTAACTGCCGGTTCTGTATTATTATTAATTACTGTAAGTTTATCCGCAACTTCTGACATGTATATATTCTTTTTGTATTTTATGATTGGGTTGATTGGTGTATCCTTATTTCGAAATCTGGATTTGGACTTTCAGGTAACAGGTCCTTTATTTCTTTCCGGAATTTCGTCTCTGGTTCTCCAGTCTGCTTATATTGTAATTTTTGAAAATCAGCCATTTTCATTAAGTATTATGTTCATGCCCATATTGAATCTTTTCATTAACATGGTTTTGCTATTTTTGATTTTAAAATATTTCAGCAAATTATCCATGTATTTACTTCAGGATAAATACTCTGATATTAATGATCAGGAATTTCCAATTATGGCTGAGTTGAAGAAAAACAATAAAGAGAAATATTTTGAAGCCATACACACGGCATATTTGGGAGAACGAATCGCCCGTAAACTTAATATGAATGACAAAGCAGTAAAGGGATGTTGTTATTATTATAAAATTGCTAACGATACCGTTGATGCGCCGGATGGAAACAAAGTTCCCATCTCAGAATATTATGGCTTTCCGGACGAATTAAAAGCATTGATTCAGGAGTGTAATCGTGACTCTTATGGTTCAAAAGAGTCCTGTGTGGTATTGACTTCAAACAAAGTCATAAGAAGTATTATTAAGGTCGGAAAAGACAACAAGCAGGATATTCCTTATGATGATATTATAGAAGCTATTTTCGATAAAATGATACATACAGACCTTCTGGAATCTTGTGACATTTCCATTCGTGAATTAAAAATAATGCAGAAAACCTATATAGAGGAGAAATTATACTATGACTTTTTACGCTGAGAATGAAACTTCCTTTGAATTTGATTTCGATTGGAAGAGTGTATACCGACAAGTAGCACTGGCTGTTTTAGACAGTGAGAACTGTCCTTACGAAACGGAAGTAAACTTACTATTAACAGATAATCAGGGCATCCATGAATTCAATAAAGAGACCCGTGATATTGATTCACCTACGGATGTACTTTCATATCCTAACATTGAATACGATACTCCGGGCAATTTTGATATTGCAGAGAGTCAGGAATTTGAGTGTTTTGAACCGGATTCCGGTGAACTTATTCTGGGAGACATTATTATTTCTGTAGAAAAAGTGGTCAGTCAGGCAGAAGAGTATGGACATAGCCACAAACGCGAATTTGCATTTCTGGTAGCTCACAGCATGTTACATTTATGCGGATATGATCACATGACACCGGAAGAAGAACAGGAAATGATAAAAAAACAGGAAACGGTTTTGAATAATCTTGGAATTGTAAGAGATTAAATTTGAAACTTTTCAAAGAGAGGTTTTATGGCAAACGAAAAGAAACAAGGAAACAAAAGAAAAAGTTTATATCTTGATTTGAGTTTTATTGGCACACTTATATTTTTATTATTCAGAATTCCTCTTACCAATATTATTGGAAATGAAGGAAATGGCTATTTTGCTGTTTCCTGGGAATTATATACCTTATTTGGGTTATTGTTTGGACTCGGTATTTCTAATGTAACCAGCGAAATGATCCGAAAAAGATTTCGAAAAAATCAATATCAGAATGCTGCTAACATACTCACTACATCTCTTCTGATAGGATTCGTAGTGTCTGTACTAGGAGCTGTTATTATTTATTTTATTTCGAATTTCTTATTAACACTTATTTCCATGAAATTATCAGGAATCAGTTTTCGACTAATTGCCGTTCTCTTAGTGCTCAGTACTATAGCAGGCGTTTTTCGAGGTTTTTTTGAAGGAACCGGAACTAACATTCCTACTAGTTTTTCAAAAATAGTAGAAGCTTTTGTTGCCGGAACCGGAGCAATTATTTTTGCTGTAATCCTGAATAAATATGGGACCAAAGTAGGAGCTTTGTTATTTAATGCCCAATACGAACCAGCCTTCGGTGCAACAGGAATTGTTGCCGGATGTATTTGTGGAAGCATTTTCTCTTTACTGTTTTTATTTGTGGTAAACCACATTTATCAGGTACCGTTAAAACAATTATTGAAGAAAGATGAATCCAGAGGAATGGAACCTTTAAAAAGTGTAATTACTGAAATGATAAAACTTTCATTAATTACATTTGCGGAATTGCTTTTCTTTCAATTATTCCGAATTATTAATATGTGGCTTTATATAAAAACCACTCTGGCTACAGATGCAAACGGTAAAATTATTCAGTATCTGGGATCTTATCATGGAAAAGTTCTTGTACTTACAGGAATTGCAATCCTGATTATATTAAGCTTCTCAGGACGTAATAGCAGACGAATCCAGAGATGTTATTTTAAAAATGAATATAAAATCTGCTGGAGATTATTTTCTGAAGATTTAAAACAAATTATTGTTTTAGCTCTTCCTTTTATAATTCTTCTGGCCGCTTTGGCAAAGCAAATTTTTACTTTATTTTATAAAACTGCCGGAAATATAGAAGTTACCATGCTTCAAATTGGAAGTATTAATATACTTCTTATACCTATGGCATTCTATATCTACCAACTGCTCAGAAAAATGGACTTAAAATTAATTTTAATTGCAATCCCTGTTATTGCTTGTATTCTCCAAACAATCGTAATGAACATCATTGTAAAGTTACCTTCCATAGGAGCTTTATCCATGATTATTTCTGAAGTATGTTTCTGGTTCTTTATCCTTATTATGGAACTTATAGTTGCAACCAAAACTTTGAAACAGGGATTTAAAAGTAAAATTTAAGGTATAAAATATATAATTTAAGCTGATACTAATCAAAAAGGAAAGTTGATGTGAATTAATGAAAATTTTGAAAAGTATTGGCTTATATTTTGTATATCCCTTTTTAACTTTTATTTTAGGGATTTTTACTCATATCGGTTATTTAAACTATTTTTATCCAAATAAATATGCAACACCAAAAGAAACTTATTATTTAGAAGATACGTCTTATGAAGTATCTAATTTATCCAAGCAGATTACAACTTGTGATACCAGATATATCATTATCGAATGTAACTTAAAAGATAATAGTGAAATCGAAACAGAAGAGAAGATCCCTGATAAATATCTGGGAATGAATCGCACTAACTTGGAAGAAGCTTTAGAAGAGTATCATAATAATCCCACTTTGGAGGATATGGAAAAGGGATTTATTGGTATACAATTAGAGAGCTTTTCTTCTGAAGAAGTGCGAATATACAAGACTTATAGACCTGAAGAAAAAATCAGTGGTTATTATCTTATGGTTCTGGATGGAAAAATCGTTGTAATGGAAGAAGATAGGGAAACTGTATACCTTACAACAGACATCTATGCAGATGCATTATCTGATTCCTTGAAGCAGGAATTGATTATGGGTAAATTTATTTATAATATTGAAGAATTATATGGCTTTCTTGAATCATATACCAGTTAATATAAGGAGACCAAAAATAATATGAAAATTGGAATCATCGGAGCCGGTGCCTCCGGTCTTATCGCCGCAATTACCGCAGCCGAGCAGGGAGCAGACGTTACATTAATCGAAAAAAAAGACCGAATTTGCAAGAAAATTCTTGCAACCGGAAACGGGAAATGTAATTTCACAAATAAATCAATGAATACCACTGACTTCAGGAGTCAATCTCAGAATATTTACAACAACTACATTAGTCAATTTAATGAAAATGACGTTATTTCTATGTTCCAAAGCATGGGAATGTTGACAAAAGATAAAAATAACTATTGTTATCCACGTTCTGAACAGGCCTCCACAGTTTTAGATATTTTACGATTACGAATAAAAACTTTAAACATACCTGTTTTGACAGATAGATATCCTATATCCATTCAAAAAAAGAAGAAGAATTTTGAAATCCAATTGAACACCAATGAAAAACTCTATTTTGATCGTATCATCTTAGCCTGTGGAAGCTTTGCAGGCGAAAAAACAAAGGATGATTACACCGGTTATACTTATGCAAAAAGCTTGGGACATACCTTAGTTCCCGTGGTACCTGCTTTAGTACAGGTTCGTGCCAAAGGAAAAGAATTTAAATCCATTTCCGGTGTGAGATGTGAAGCCAATATTTCTCTTTACATAAATGATACATTAACTACTCAGGAATTCGGTGAATTACAGCTTACAGATTATGGTATTTCCGGTATTCCGGTATTTCAGCTGAGCCGCTATGTTTCTTATGGAATTTATGAAAAGAAAAACGTGACTGCATCCATTGATTTTCTTCCGGAATATGAGATAGATGAATGGGAATTATTTGTACAGACCAAATGGAAGCATTCTTCCAAAGATATCACTGCCGAAGAATTTTTCCAAGGTTTCTTAAATAAAAAATTAAATTTAATGTTCTTAAAATCTGCCGGAATTAAAGCAGAAACTCCATTGAACCAACTTAAATTTTCCAAAATCCAACAGATCAGCCGTTCCATGAAATCTTGGAAAATCGAAATAGAAGGGACCAACCCCTATGAAAATGCCCAGGTCTGTGCCGGCGGTGTATCTATGGCGGAAATCACCCTTGCAATGGAATCGAAAATTGTTCCCGGCCTATATTTTGCAGGAGAACTTTTAGATGTAGACGGAAGATGTGGCGGCTATAACCTGCAATGGGCATGGACCAGCGGTTATCTGGCGGGAAAGAATGCAGCTGCCCGATAGAAAATAAATAAAAAAGGATTACTATATGATTCGTATACAACAACTTAACTTAGAAATTCCCCGTCTCCGGACGGAAGCAGAATATGACAAATATGAAAATATACAGATAGAAAAAAAGATTCTAAAACTCTTAAAAATACAGCCCAAAGATTTAAAATCTTTTTCCATTATCCGACGTTCTTTGGACGCCCGCAAAAAACCAACACTTTTCTATAGTTATATTGTAGATGTAGAGGTCACCAATGAGTCGCAGGTCTTACATAAATGTAACAATAAGAATGTTAGCGGCATTACAGTGAAAGAATATCAGTTTCCTAAAGTAAATCGTGTTCAAAACAAACCTTGCCCTGTCATTGTTGGACTGGGACCAGCCGGTCTTTTCTGCGGCTATTATTTAGCAAAACATGGATTAAATCCTATTATCCTGGAGCGTGGAAAACCAGTAGAACAACGTCTTGAGGATGTTTTGGAATTTTGGAATACCGGAATTTTAAACACAGAATCCAACGTTCAATTTGGTGAAGGCGGAGCCGGAACCTTTTCTGATGGTAAATTAAATACTCTGGTAAAAGACAAATACGGACGAAACAAAGAAGTATTGAAAGTATTTGTAGAAAACGGTGCTCCTGAAAAAATCATTTATGATCAAAAACCTCATATTGGTACTGATATTCTTATGGAAGTAGTGCGTAATATGAGAAATAAAATGCTGTCCTGGGGTGCTCAAATTCATTACGAAACTAAAATGACTGAAATATTACAACACAATGGCGAAATTTCAGGTATTAAAACTGAAAATGGTAAAATAATTCCAACCAATACAGTCGTACTTGCCATTGGACATAGCGCCAGAGATACCTTTAAAATGTGCTACGAACAACATATTCCTATGGAAGCTAAGTCTTTTGCCGTAGGTTTTCGTGTAGAACATCCGCAGGCTATGATCAATATGCAACAATACGGTGAAGATTTTCCGGACTGTTTACCTACTGCTGCTTACAAAGTAACTGCTAAATCCGATAACGGAAGGGGCGTATATTCTTTCTGTATGTGCCCCGGAGGTTACGTTGTAAATGCCAGCAGCGAAGAAGGTCTTTTGGCAATTAACGGTATGAGTTATAGCAAGCGGGATGGTAAAAATGCCAATAGTGCTATTATTATTTCTGTCAATCCGGAAGATTTTAGTGGACAAGGACCTTTATCTGGGGTAGAATTTCAACGTCAGATTGAAAAAAGAGCTTTTGAAATCGGTAACGGTAAAATTCCAATTCAATATTATAAAGATTTTAAAGGGAAATCCGAACATACAGGACATATTCCGGTAGATTTTGCTCCTGCCATAAAAGGAAATTATAATTTTGCTAATGTAAATGAAATTTTGCCAAAAGATTTGAACCGTTCCTTTATACAAGGCATGGAACATTTTCATAAAATTATTCCGGGTTTTGCAGATGACTTCGCCCTTGTTTCCGGAATTGAAAGCAGGACCTCATCTCCATTACGAATTGTACGAGATGACAGCGGACAATCTACAGCAATGAAAGGATTATACCCCTGTGGAGAAGGTGCAGGTTATGCTGGAGGAATCACTTCCGCAGCTATGGATGGAATTTATATTGCTGAAAAAATCGTTTTAAATGCCTGATTCTATATATGGTGAAACTCTTTAGAATACAATCTCATCATACTTAATGAATGTACAATAGATAACGACTTAAACAAAAAGAAAGGAAGTTTCTCATGACTTCGGAATTTAGAAAATTTATTAGAGACAAAAAAAGAATTGTAATCAAAATCGGTTCCTCCTCTTTACAACATAAGGAGACAGGAGACCTTGATTATACCAAAATAGAAGTTCTGGTCCGTGAACTTTGTAACCTTCGCAATCAGGGTAAAGATGTCATTCTGGTCACCAGTGGCGCTATTGCTGTAGGGAAAAAGGCTATTGGTCTTTCCAAACTGGAACAGGAAGAAGGACATTTAGGCGTAAAACAGGCATGTGCTGCCGTAGGTCAGGCGAAGCTGATGATGATTTACCAGAAAATCTTTGCGGAATATAATCAAGTAGCAGCTCAGATTCTTATGACCAAAGATACCATTGTCAATGATTTCAACCGCCAGAATGCTAAAAATACTTTCTCTGAACTATTAAAACTGGGCGTAATTCCGGTTGTAAATGAAAATGACACTGTAGCTACTTATGAAATCGTAATTGGTGATAACGATACCTTATCTGCCATCGTAACCGGACTTACCGGAGCAGATTTATTAATTCTACTTTCTGACATTGACGGACTTTACACAGATGACCCAAGAACAAATCCGGATGCCAAATTCATTGATATCGTAGAAAAAGTTACCCCGGAACATTTGCAAATGGGCAAAAAAAGTACCGGTAGCAGCGTTGGCACCGGCGGTATGAATACCAAAATGACTGCCGCACAAATCGCCACCAATATGGGCGCGGATATGATTATCGCAAACAGTGCTGACATTCGAATTATTCATCGAATTATGGATGGAAGAAAAATAGGAACTTTATTCAAAGGTCAAAAGAACAAAGATTTTGATATGATAGATTATGTCAAAAATCTTCATCATTAAAAGGAGGAACCATGACACCAACATCATTAGAAGATAAAATCAAACGCATCAATGAATTATACCATAAATCCAAAGCAGAAGGCTTAACACCGGAAGAAACACGAGAACAGCAGGAACTTCGCAGCGAATATCTTGCCAATATCCGTGCTAACTTACGTGGACAGCTTAATAATATCAACATCCAAAACGAAGATGGCAGTGTTGAGAATTTAGGTGAAAAATTTGGAAAGAAAACAGGACATTAGAAAAGAACTTTTTAAAAAAAGGAATACTTTGACAAAAGAAGACTGTGAAAAATATAGTAAACTGATTGAAGAACAATTATTTTCCTTGGAACAGTATATGAACGCTGATACTTTATTGATCTATGCCAGTTATCAAAAGGAAGTATCTACTTATGGTATTATTGAAAAATCCTTAAGCGTAGGAAAACAAATTTTTTGTCCCAAGGTACTAGGACCGGGAACTATGGAATTTTATAAAATCACATCATTAAATGATATTATTTGTGGTTATAAGAATATTCCGGAACCTATAACGACAGATTTCCCTTATCAGGATACTGATCATTCCCGAACTTTAATGGTAATGCCTTTGGTTGGCTTTGATAAAAAAAGGAATCGATTAGGATATGGTGGTGGTTTCTATGACCGATATCTACAAAAATTTCCGAATATGGAACGACTTGCCATTGGTTTTGAATGTCAAAGAAGTAATTTCGACATTCCTGT
Source organism: uncultured Lachnospiraceae bacterium (assembly GCA_964605105.1). Taxonomy (GTDB): domain Bacteria; phylum Bacillota; class Clostridia; order Lachnospirales; family Lachnospiraceae; genus SFDP01. Next base: position 9,442 of record CAZSBV010000054.1, read on the forward strand.
GGAGATAACGGATCAAAAACCAAATAGGATCATTACCGAAAACTCTATCTATTAGATATACAAAAGTCTATACATTAAACTAAAATTGAAATAAAATTATGGAGAAACGAATGTTAAAAATCAGAGATAATGCTCCGGTAACAGAGCCGGAAAGACAATATTATTTTATGGATATCTGTTCCAATTATGTAAAAAAACTGGAAGAAGAATTAGGACACAAACCCACTTGCTGCGTCACTACTTTTGGTTGTCAGATGAACTCCAGAGACTCCGAAAAACTGGTAGGAATCTTAGAAAAAGTAGGGTACGAAGTCATGGAAGAAGAAACAAAGGCTGATTTTGTTATCTATAACACCTGTACCGTTCGAGACAATGCTAACCAGCGAGTTTATGGACGCCTTGGAGCATTGAATCATCAGAAAAAGAAAAATCCTAATATGAAAATTGCTCTTTGCGGTTGTATGATGCAGGAAGATACCGTTATCGAGAAGTTAAAAAAGAGCTACCGCTTCGTGGACTTAATTTTCGGAACTCACAATATTTATAAATTTGCCGAACTATTGGCCGCTACCTTTGAAGAAGATGGTATGGTAATTGATATCTGGAAAGATACGGACAAAATCGTAGAAGACTTGCCTGTAGAAAGAAAATATTTCTTTAAATCCGGTATCAATATCATGTTTGGATGCAATAATTTCTGCAGC
>CAZSBV010000055.1:0-7985 GCA_964605105.1 uncultured Lachnospiraceae bacterium
CCGACCTTTTGGTCCGTAGCCAAACGCTCTATCCAGCTGAGCTAAACGCACATTTTATGTTGTTGCCCATCAGCAACATTGATATAGTACTCCATTAAACTTTTTTTGTCAACACTTTTTTCGATTTTTTTTCAACTATTTCTTAAGAATAAATTAAGTCTATTGTTTTCCTTCATTTTTTGAGTATAATAATAGCTGATTTTATCGAAACTCAATCAATTAATTACCATGTTTTTATACATAGCCGCAAAATTGATTTTATAAAAAATACATTGAAAGGACATTTTAAACATATGAAAATATCAGGTTCAAAAAATTTTACTTTAAAAAAAATACCTCTACGCAAATTTATATCCGGTGCCATCCTTCTTCTGACGCCGGTACTTATTTTTTACTTTACGGAATTTTACCTGCGTAATCCTTTTCAGACCATGAAAGCCGGCGCTCAATTTTTGAATATTATCTTTTTCGAATTATTCATGCTGCTGGGGTTGTTCCTGTTTAAAAAAGCTAAAATCGTCCTGCGTCTGGAACTTTTCATATTCACTATTGTAGGACTTATGAACTACTATGTATTAAAGTTCCGTTCTGCACCTGTCATGCCTTGGGATATTTTTTCTATCCGAACCGCTGCCAGCGTAGCTGATAACTATGATTATTCACTAAGTAACAAGATAATCCTCTTACTGATTCTATCTGTCGCCTTATTTGTTCTTGTTTCTTTTTGCGACATTAGTGTCACTTCCCTAAAACATCGTTTATCCGGCATTCTTTTAACTTTACTTCTTGCGGTGGGATATATCGGGTATATACAAAGCGACAACGCTTTAACTGCTTTTCACCTTTATGATAAATTATATGCTCCTACTGCCATGACCTATAAAAACGGCACTGTAGTATCATTTTGTATGCAGGTTCAGCATCTTTTCGTTAAGGAGCCGGAAGGTTATTCTGTAGATAATACTCTTGAAATATTAGAAAAATATTCTTCAAACGACACTCAAAAAAACATTTTGGAATCTTTAGACGACACCAGTGTTCCATCCACAAACACTTTGTCAGATAATGCCAGTAATGCACAGACACCATTGACTGAATCGCCCAACATTATTGTAATCATGAACGAATCTTTTTCCGATTTGGAAATACTGGGTAGTTTTGAAACCAACGAAGAACCGATTCCTTTTGTATCATCTATGTTAGAAGGATCAGAGAATACTGTTTCCGGTTATTTACACGCTTCTGTATTAGGTGGAAACACTGCGAACTCCGAATACGAATTTTTGACCGGACATACCATGACATTTTTACCACAGGGAAGTATTGCCTATCAGCAATATGTAAAAACTCAAATACCTTCATTAGCATCTTATTTAAAAGACGCAGGTTACACTACCATTGCCACCCACCCCTTCAAAGCTACCGGTTGGGAACGCGATCGAGTTTATCCTTTGCTTGGTTTTGACCGTTTTATTTCCATGGATGATTTTCATTCACCTCAAATCATCCGAAAATATGTCAGCGATAAATCACAATATGAAAAAATCATTGAAATATATGAAGATAATCCAAATGATGTACCTCTTTTTCTATTTAATGTGACTATGCAGAATCATTCCTCCTATGGAGAAGCATTTGACAATTTCACACCTAAAATTCAGGTACAAGGAAGCGACAATCTTTCTTTATCTAATTATCTTTCTTTATTAAATATCTCCGATTCCGAAATCAAGAATCTTGTAGAGTATTTTTCAAAAGAAGAAGATCCTACTCTTCTGGTATTCTTTGGAGATCACCAGCCTACAGATTCTGTAGTTTCTGATATTTGGACTATAAATGGCAAAGACGATGCCAATCTGACTCTGGAGGAACAGCAGCTTCGCTACAAGGTACCATTTTTTATCTGGGCCAATTATGACATTGCAGAGCAGACAGGCGTTGAAACAAGCATGAATTTCCTCAGTAATTTTGTATTGCAGGCTTCCGGCTTTGAAGGTACTGCATTTCATCAGTATCTGAATGACCTCTATCAGGATTATCCGGTAATTACACCCATTCAGGCTATGGACTCTAAAGGAAATTCTTACGAAATCAAAGAATGCGAAGAAAATTTAAGAGAATATTCTATGTTGCAATATTACATGCTGTTCAACACCAGTGTTTCTGATTAATTCAGCTTTTCAAACGGAAATTCAACCTGCATACCATCAAAAAGGCGGATGCCAAAGCATCCGCCTTTATCACGTTCTACAACAATTCACATTCCCAAACATCTACACCGCTGTCCTGGAAGATAGCGTAAAGACGTTCTCTTAAATCTGCTTTGGTCACACCCTTCTTCAAGATTACCTGAAGGAAACCGCCACCGCCGGCTCCGGAGATGAATTTACCATCTATCAAATCTTCACATGCCATGAAAATCTGCTGGATACAAGTGTTGGTGGAACCTTTATCCAGCTGAATAGACAATTCCCAATGCTGATTAAGCAGCTCAGCAAATGCATCAATATTGCCCTGTTCCAGTTCGAACTGCATCAGAACTGCAACTCGTTTCATTTTATGGAGAGCATCCAGAGATTCTTTTCTATTTCCAATATAACCGCCGACTACGTCACGAAGGAGATTTCTTGCAAGACGTCTCTGTCCGGTGTAAATTAAAGCAAATCTTTCCTGTAACTCTTTTAAAGTTTCTTCTTTTAACACTACCGGTTCCACCACAATGTGCTGATCAATCCCCGGTACCGTAGATATCATTTTAATTCCCGGTGTCAGGCCGCCTACCTGATCCTGCCATCCGCCGCCGGTACTCATAAGCTGTTCCATGGAAAGCACCACATCATAAAGAATGGAATCGTCTACTTCTTCCCCAAAGAACTCAAACAGTCCTTTCACACAGGCTCCTGCCAGAATACTGCTGGTTCCAAGACCGGACCCCTTGGGTACATTGATGACCTGAGTAGAAAGATAAATTCCTCCACCTATTTCCTGTAATACTTCCTGCAAATTACGAGTATCATTTTTACGAATCACACCACAGGCAATCAAAGCCGCTTTGTGAAGTGCAAATTTGTCATATGGATTACCACAATCATTCACTTCATCCATCTGGGTGAATACACCATGAGCACCGATATCCTGACTTTCCAGTTCTACCACAAGTTCCTCCAGCTTACGGATAGATACCTGAATTGGTAAATTTCCTTTTAAAGAAATCGCCGCATTTAATACCACTCCGCCATGCTCCTGACAGTGAGGCGGTGTATCGGTCCAACCTCCACCCCAGTTTACACGGACCGGAAGTTTCACATTTACTTCTTCTTTACAAATAGTATGTTTCTTACCATTTTCTAACTTTTTATCTACCAAAGCAGAAATCTCAGTCTGGATCTGTCCAAAGCATGCCTGCATGAAGTTTTCTTCATCTGTTTCTTCAAATTCTCCCTGCATTTTCTTCGCTGCCTGAGCCATGCCATAGTAAATTCGGATTTTTTCCGAAAAGCTTGCTCTATCTATTCTTTCCAATAACAGCTTCTGTTCTGTCTTACGCATATTGCCGCCAAATACTTCCAAAGCTTCCTGTACCGGCACCTTATTCATCATGGCCTGCACAAATTTGGAAACCCGGATCTGGTCTTCCAGATTTTCTCTCCAAGGAATAATGGCACTACCGTCAGCCTGATTAAAGCTGGAATAAAGGCTTGTTTTCTTGGCTTGTTTCCACTTTTCCAACAGTTCTGTATCAGAAACCGACATATTTGTCATCTGAATCAGCAGTTCTGCATATTCCATACATTCCTTAATAGTGTCACATTCCGGATAAATATCGGCTTTCCACAAAGAATGGTCTGCATCACTCCAGATGTCTTCCACCGCAAGCCCATAAGTATCCATAAAGCTCTGCAAAGTTGTATGGATAAATTTATCATCTTTTTCCAAAGTACCTTTTGGATTGTCATCAACACCATAAACACGGACTGCAAACTTACCGTTTCTTAGTTTCAATCCATGATAAACTGCATTTTTTCTTAATACACAATTTTCAGGAACCTGTAATCCGGAAACCACTGCCATATCTTCCACAACCACACCCTTTGCAAGGTAAGCATTTTCCACATAAGCACCGTTTCCAATTTTTACATCTTTCTGCACAAAAGCATTATGCAGTGCATAAGTTCCTTCTTCCTGACGACGGTTAGCACATACCACATGTTCCCAGCCAAGGAACGTATAATCATCTACAATTTCTGTTACCAGTTTTCGAAGTTCTCTGGTAGTTCCAAAGTGAATGAATTCCGCCGGAGAAAGACAGATCAGTTTCAACTGATAATCTTTCAAAGCTTCCCAGATTTTTTCCCTGCAGGAAATCAGTTCCTCACACATATCTCCTTCCGGAGCTTCTTTTTTATAATCTTCCAAAGTAGAATCGGTCGCCAACGGATACAAGAAATCTCCGTAGAAACTGATTCTTGCCTTTTCATTTACAAATTCATCAAACTTCGCCACATCAATTTTATTCTCTGTACTGATCAAAGAATACAAAGATTTTAACATATGGCGGTCCATCAAAATAGCACCGGTATCCAAATCGACCTGATGCTGACGGTTCACTGCACCCAGCTTAGTCAAAGTTTCTACGGTCTGTTTATGAAGGAATTTCTTTACATTTTCCTTCTCATCCCCTAAAAATACGCCATGATTTTTACCGGTATCCACATCCTCTTTGATGGAAATAGCTGCTGCCCCATTAAACTGAGTATCAATCTGGAGAGCATTGAAAAGTAACAATACATCTCCGGACATAACAAGCATACCTTCCTGCATTCTTCCCGGAATCATGGAAGTAGTAACCATAAACTCATCAAACAGGGTAGAAGCCTGTCCATTCGGCAATACTCTTGGTACGGGAGAGAATAATTTTCCACAGGTCGAATACTGGGGAATTCGTTTACTGTCCCCGCCGGAATGAATGACCAGAACTCGAAGTCCCTTAAAGAAATTGCTTTCATCCTTCTGTTCTCTTTCCGCAATCGCTTTCAATACATTCAAAGTGGCCCCGCCGGAACCTACTCTTTTTCCATCCGGATCCGGAAGCACCAGATACTTAGTTCTTGCAGGAAGCTGTTTTAAGCGAAGTCTGTATTCAATTTCACTTCTGTAAATACTTGCCTGTTCCTCGTTAGATGCTGTCAATACTACATAATCCCAGATAATAGCCCTGCTGTTTTTAATCTGACGTTCATATTCACTCCACGCATCCAGACAGGACTGCTGTAAAAATAAATGCTGTAACTGATTATTGGTAAAGTTTTGCATTTTTCTCTCCATTCCATCATTCTGCGGCAACAATAACCCGCACCGCTCTATAATTAATTATCTTTTATCTCGCACCACTGCCTTTAAAGACAGCAAATACAGTTTTTAACAAAATTTTGATATCCAGTCCCACGGACCATTCTTCGATATACTCCACATCCAGACGAACAATTTCCTCAAAATCCGTGATATCACTTCTTCCGCTTACCTGCCACATTCCTGTAAGTCCCGGACGGAAACTCAAACGTTTTTTGTGGTATGGACTATACTGGGAAAATTCATCTAATGTTGGCGGTCTGGTGCCTACCAGACTCATATCACCTTTTAAAATATTGATAAACTGAGGAAATTCATCCAAACTGGTCTTTCTCATAAAACCACCAATTTTCGTAATTCGTGGATCATTTTCCATTTTGAACATGAAACCGCTCATCTCATTTTGCGCCATCAGTTCTTTTTTTCGTTCTTCCGCATCTGCATACATAGAACGGAATTTGTACATTTTAAAAATACGTCCGTTTTTTCCAACTCTCTTTTGTGCAAAGAAAATCGGTCCCGGAGATTCCAGTTTAATCAAAGGTCCAAAAATAACCGTAATCAGCATCAATACTACACAACCCACCAGGGCTCCACAGATATCGATTGCTCTCTTAATCAGAAGCTGCCCCATTGGCACCATTCTGCTGGCATAAGTGACATTATAGGCACTTCCCGTCTGGGATAATACCTTTTGTTTTGCTCCTGTCAGTTCCGGAACCGGCATCTGATAATGAATGATAATTCCCATTTCTGACAATGTATTCATAATTTCCAGAATCTTAGGATTCTGTGCATCCCCAACTGCAATATAAACTTCGTCCAAAGATGCGCTCTGACAGAATTCAATCAAATCCTCAAATTTTGCAGCAACCCTGGTTCCATTCACATTATTTTCATAAGAATTATCGGTTACTACAATTCCCATGACATCTACCCCAAATCCGCCGATGTTTCTAACATTCTTCACCAGTCCCAGAGCATTTTCCCCGTCAGAGACCATCAACACTTTTTTTGCCAGTCCCATTCTCCAATATAATGGCGGCAGAACTCGTTTCCATGCCAGATGCAGAGCAAACATAAATCCACAATCCAACAATACAAAATAGATAAATGCCAATCTGGAATAAGCATCCAGCCGCTTCATAAAGAAAAGTAAACTTGCAGCTCCTGCAAAAATCACTACATTATTACCTATAATATGAATCAATTCTGAAAACGGACCTCTCAGGAACATATCTTTATATAAATTCTTGTACAGATTCCATGCCAGAAAGGCTACCAGACAGCCACCCAGCATCAGTCCGAAATCCATCCTTTCGTTATCACTGACAAATGCTTTTCCGTTTCGAATGTAATTGGCCAAAATCAAACTTACTGCAATACAGATACAATCTAAAATCATAATCATGATATTTAGAAAATTCGATTTACGTTGATACATTTATTTTATCTCCAATTCTTTTCTTACACATTTTAATGCTTCATCAACCACCTGATGCATATCAAAATATTTGTACATGCCAAGACGTCCCCCGAAGATCACCTTATCTTCTGCCTTTGCTTTTTCCAAATATTTTGTATAAACAGCATTATTTTTTTCGTCATTCATCGGGTAATACGGCTCGTCCCCATGCTGCCATACCTTAGGATACTCTCTTGTAATGACGGTCTTTGGATTATTGGTTCCGTTCTGACACTGAAATTCAAAATGCTTGTGCTCAATAATTCTGGTATAAGGAATCTCATACTCCGTATAATTTACCACAGCATTTCCCTGATAATTTTCAACCTCCAGAACTTCGGTCTCAAATGCCAGGCTTCGGTATTCCAGTTCTCCGAAACAATAATCATAATATTCATCGATCATGCCGGTGTATACAATTTTATCCGCAATAAATTCCAGCTCTTCACGATGGTTCAAAAAGTCAGTATTTAATCTGACTTCTATTCCCTCTAACATTTTCTCTACGATCTGTGTATATCCACCCACAGGAATTCCCTGATAAGTATCATTAAAATAGTTGTTGTCATATACAAAACGAACAGGAAGTCTCTTTATAATAAAAGAAGGAAGTTCTGTAGCACGTTTGCCCCACTGTTTTTCGGTATAACCTTTTACCAGTTTCTCATAAATATCTCTTCCTACCAGACTAATTGCCTGTTCCTCCAGATTCTGAGGTTCTGTAATTCCGGCCTCATCAATCTGTTCCTGAATTTTTGCCTTCGCTTCTTCCGGTGTAAACACGCCCCACATTCTCTGGAAAGTGTTCATATTGAAAGGCATATTATATACTTCGTCTTTATATCTTGCTACCGGGGAGTTGGTATAACGATTGAACACAGCAAATTCATTGACATAATCCCATACTTCTTTGTTGGAAGTATGAAAAATATGAGCCCCATACTGGTGCACCTGAATTCCTTCTACTTCTTTGGAATAAATATTTCCACCGATATGTTCTCTTTTATCTATTACTAATACATTTTTTCCTTGTTTTTTTGCTTCGTATGCAAAGATAGCTCCAAAAAGCCCTGCACCTACAATTAAATAATCATATTTCATAACCGATTGTTCCTTTACCGTATGTAAATTTTAACATATTATCTTCATAATATATGTCGATATTATATCA
>CAZSBV010000055.1:8085-10095 GCA_964605105.1 uncultured Lachnospiraceae bacterium
TGTCGATATTATATCACAAGGCACATATTTTCACTACAGAAATCTTTTTGTTTTCAATTTTTGCTTTTCTATTTTCCCCTATTCCCACCTCAAATTTATGATTTCTTTTCTGCTTTTCTATTTTAAATAGAACTTTCTATGTACTCTTTCTCTATTAACAGTAGATAAATTATACGGTCTATATCTTTCAAATAGACTTTTGAAATGTGCTTATATTTATACTATTAATTGTAGTTTAGTTTGAAAGAAAATAGGAGATTTCTATGAATACAAATGAATTAGGTCAGTATCTGCGGAACTTGCGCAAAAGCCACGGTTACACTCAGGAATATGTTGCTTCTCAACTAAATATTATTCATCAGACCTATTCCCACTATGAAACAGGCCGAATTTCACCACCAGCGGATGCTTTATATTTGTTGGCAAGACTCTACCATATTCCCGCAGAAAGTATTCTTCGTTTAACAATTCCGGATAATACTCAAAAAGATATTGTTCCCAATCAATTTAGTGTAGAGACCGCAGAAGAATTGAATGCTTTTATAGAACATATGAAAGAACCCACCCAATATGTAAAATATAAGCATCTGTCTCCTAAAGAAAAACGAGTTCTCTATTATTACCAGAAATTGAATCCGGTCAATCAGGACAAAATTATAGATATGATCAAATTAGAACTTAAGCATCAGAAAAAATAAGTCAATGCGTAAACTGCAACATTTGCAGCTCCATGAAACAAAATCGGTGCTAAAAGGTTCTGATATTTTTGATACACGCAAGCCATAATAACTCCCATAAGACCAGCGTATATCATTTGCACTACATTCCCGTGAAATGCCCCAAATAAAAACGCAGAACCTATGATTCCTACAATCTTTGTCGTATTTCGACATAACGAATTATAAACAACACCTCGAAATACCGTCTCCTCCACTACAGGAGACAAAATTCCATAAAAAATACAAGCCAGCCAAAGCGGCAGAGCAAACTGCGTCTCTGCCACCCGCTGATACTGTTCGCTGCTTTCCGTAAATCCTGTAATAGAGAAAAGAAAATTGATTCCAACCGAAATCACGCATCCTATGACAATCAGTAAAACTCCTTCTTTTACTGATATATTTTTTTGTTCTATATAGGATTTTTCTTTTTTAAAATAGGGATACACTGCCAGTCCACCGAGTGCCATTCCTGCCATTTTAATCATGATTTCCATATAGAATCCAAAAGAATCCGTAGTCTTAATAATCTGCATCAAAGACAATCCCAAGATCACAACTGCATTATTCATTACATGATAAATAAAAACAGGTATCAAACTCTGCTTCACTATGTTTACAAATCCATTTTCCTTTTGATCCATACTTCTCATATTAATTTTCTTATCCCTTTCCTTGAAGCACTTTTGCTCTTTTTACCCCTGCAAAGCCATCTCTTTAATCCGGGCAAGAGCTTGTTTTACTGCCGGAACGGAAATTAAAATAATAGTCGCCGCCGCTTCCGGTAAAATATACGTCATATTATAAACAAGGCTGGCCCAGATTGCCACCATATTTTCACTAAGACTTTCCACATAAACAGTATAAAAAATCAATCCAGATACAGATGCAAAGAAAAATCTTCCCAGAACTCCTGCTATGTAGCCTGCCAGCAGACCATTTTTCTTCTTTGCAAAAAAACCGGAAAAACCCAGCGCACCAAACGCTAAAGGATAGTCAATAATAACCTGCAAAGGATGGACAACATATGGTCCGGTGATGAACTGCAAAATTCCATATCCCACAGCTGCCACGATTCCTACCACCGGTCCATACCAATATCCTACCAACGTTACCAGAAGCATACTAAAAAGAGTCACACTTCCTCCATTTGGCAGACTGGGCAGCTTAATGACCGTCGCTACTACGGTTGCCAGTGCAATTGCCATGGCTGCAAATACTAATTGTTTCGTTGTAAATTTCTTTTCTTTTGACATAAAAAAACCTCCCACTGTGCTAGTCTGGGAGGAAGCTT
>CAZSBV010000056.1:0-10093 GCA_964605105.1 uncultured Lachnospiraceae bacterium
ACTTAAGAGATAGAGTAGGTAAACGTGCTAAAGTTAAAGAATTAGTAAGATAATTTACACGAAAGTTCATGGGCTGTCACAACAATAGTGGCAGCCTATTTCTTTTTTGAAATTATCATGATATACTAAGTAAACGTGAAAGGTGTATTGTACAAATGAGAAGTAGAAGAGGACTAAGTTTTTCCAGAAAAAGAAGAAATATGAGTGCCCATGTTATGAAGGAAATTTTCAGTTGGCTGGCACATATTCTTGTAGCAGTATTATTAGCGTTCGTTCTGGTGTTTTTTGTGGGAATGCGTACCAGTGTAATTGGGGTTTCCATGGAAGATACCTTATATAGTGGACAGCAGGTTTTGGTAAATCGTCTGTCTTATTTGATTTTTGGTCCAAAAGAAGGAGATATTGTTGTATTTACACCAAATGGCAACAGAAATACTCATTTTTATGTAAAAAGGGTTGTTGCAGTTCCGGGAGATGTAGTGTGCATTAAAGAAGGAAAACTGCATGTAAATAATACTATTGTAGATTATGGATACGATAAAATCATGGATTCAGGTATAGCGGAAGATGAAATAACGCTGGATTTGGATGAATATTTTGTTATGGGAGATAATTGTAACAATAGTGAAGATAGTCGTTCCGGTAATATAGGTCCTGTTTCCAGAGATATGATAGAAGGAAGAGTATGGTTTGCATTGGGAAATGGTGTATCATTTTCCGGCTTTATAAAATAGAAGACAAGGAGAAAAGAAGATGAATTATCAGTGGTATCCCGGTCATATGACAAAAGCGAAGCGTATGATGCAGGAGGACATTAAGTTAATAGATTTATTGATTGAATTAGTGGATGCGAGAGTACCTTTAAGCAGCCGAAATCCCGATATTGATAAATTGGGTGCGAATAAAGGCAGAATGGTGCTATTAAATAAGTCAGATCTGGCAGACCCAAAGGGAAATCAGGCATGGGTCGAATATTTTAAAAGCCAGGGAATTACGGTTCTTGAGATTAATTCCAAAACAGGAAGCGGCATGAAATCTATTCAAAATGCGGTAAATGAAGCTTGTAAAGAAAAGAGAGAGCGTGATAAAAAGAGGGGGATTTTGAATCGTCCTATCCGTGCTATGGTAGTGGGAATCCCTAATGTAGGAAAGTCTACATTTATCAATTCTTATGCGGGAAAAGCCTGTACCAAGACCGGAAATAAACCGGGCGTTACCAAAGGAAAACAGTGGATTCGTTTAGGAAAAGGTCTGGAACTTTTGGATACTCCGGGGATTTTATGGCCTAAATTTGAGGATCAGGAAGTAGGAATGCGTCTTGCTTTTATTGGTTCTATTAATGATGAAATTTTGATAGAAGAAGAATTGGCCATTGATTTAATCAAATATTTGAAAGATAGATATCCTTTGGCAATTGAAAAACGATTTAATATAGAAGAAAGTGAAAATCCGGCAGAAACTTTGGAAAGGATTGCCAAGGTGAGAGGATGTTATAAAAAGGGTCAGGAAATGGATTATACAAAAGCTGCTTCTATTTTAATGGATGAATTTAGAAGTGGGAAATTAGGTAAGATGACCTTAGAATATCCGAATACTTAAGGCAAAAGAAAAAGTTAAAATAGCTTTTCAAAATATATTTTATGTCTTGGGTAGAGTGAAAGGAATAGATATAAAGATGAAGAGTATATTAAAAGAGATTTTAAGTACCAGTATATATTTATTGGTGGTATTACTGATTACTTATTTGATTGTAAATTTTGTGGGTCAAAGAACAGAAGTTGTGGGAAGTTCTATGGAAAGCACCCTGAGTGACGGAGACAATTTGATTGTAGACAAAATCACTTATCGTTTTAAAAATCCTGAAAGATACGACATCATTGTATTTCCTTTTCAATATGAAAAGAATACATACTATATTAAACGTATCATCGGTCTACCGGGAGAAACGGTAAGAATCGATTCAGATGGTGTGATTTATATTAATGGTAAGGAACTGACGGAGCATTATGGAAGAGAGATTATTGCCGATCCTGGAATTGCCAGAGATGAGATTACATTGGGAAAAGACGAATACTTTGTTATGGGAGATAATCGTAATAACAGTACCGACAGTCGCGAGCCAAGTGTAGGAAATATTCACAAAAAGGATATTTTAGGAAGGGCATGGTTACGTATCTGGCCCTTATATGAGTTTGAACTATTGACAGATAATTAAAGACGAAAAGAGATATACAATTGTAAAACTAAGAAGAAATAGTAGAAAATTTATGCATTATCTGGAACATTAAAAGAAAAAATAAGTGGTGGGGATAGATGATGGAAGAAAAGATAGGAAGTATAAAAGAGAAATTTGCAAATACACCAGTAGAGAAGTTGCGTGAGATGATTGAAGTATACACACAAGATTCACGTTCCGGTGTACAAAAAGAGATTGAAAAGGCTTATAAGAAAATAGAAGCTTTGGAAAAAGAAAAAGCCAGAATTGATGCTTTGTGGAAATACGAAAGAGAATATGCTTCCTATACCTATATCTGTGGCATTGATGAAGTCGGAAGAGGACCTTTGGCAGGACCGGTAGTGGCAGGAGCAGTTATTCTGCCTAAGAATTGTGATATTTTATATATTAATGATTCTAAAAAATTATCAGAGAAAAAAAGAGAAGAACTTTACGATATTATTATGGAAAAAGCAATTGCAGTTGGAGTGGGATATGCGACACCGGAAAGAATCGACGAAATTAACATCTTACAGGCAACTTACGAAGCTATGAGGGATGCTATCAGTAAATTGGCAGTTTCACCCGATATATTACTAAACGATGCAGTTACTATTCCGGAAGTAAATTGCAAACAGGTTCCCATTATTAAAGGAGATGCCAAGAGTATTTCTATCGGTGCAGCCAGTATTATTGCAAAAGTTACAAGAGACCGTTTGATGGTGGATTATGATTCTGTTTATCCGGAGTATGGATTTGCATCGAACAAAGGATATGGTGCAAGTGCTCATATCGAAGCTTTGAAAAAGTATGGACCGACACCGATACATAGAAAAAGTTTTATTAAGAATTTTCTCTAAGACCGGATAGAAGTATAAAACTTTTGCTATGTGTCATCAAGATTCGAGATTAGAAATGGCGGTAATATATGGCAATTGATTTATTAAATTCTTTTTTGCAAAGAGGACAGAATGTTTCTTCAAATTCAAAAAGTGCAACATCCAAGACCATGCAGTCAACCCAGAATCTGCCGCAGAATTTACAAGTAATGCGTGCTGTTAGGGCATTGCAGGCGGGGCAGACCATTCAGGGAGAAGTTGTGTCTGTCAAAGGAGATGAAGTACAGCTCGCGATTATGAAGGATGTTATTATCGATGCCAGACTGGCTCAAAGTATGAATCTGGCAGCGGGAACGACTATGCCTTTTCAGGTGAAATCGAATACCGGACAGGGACTATCATTGATTCCATTGTTCACCAATACTGCGGCAGATCCCAATGCTTTGAAGGCATTGGATATGGCGCAGATTCCGGTAAATGACAGATCTTTAGAAATGGTGCAGACTTTAATGGAAAAAGGAATGCCCATTGACAAACAATCTATACAGGAAATGTACAGGGAAGTTGTAGCATTTAAAGATGCTGCTGTAAGGGATATTGTAAGCTTGCATCAGATGAAAATGCCGGTAACGCAGGAAAATTTGACACAGCTTTCTTTGTATCAGAATAATCAGCATTATTTAAAAGATGCTTTTTCGGATATGGGAAGTGCGATTGGAGAACACCTGGGCAATCTTGCAACAGAAGGAAAAACGGATATTGCCCGGGAATTGGTACAACAGTTGCAGCAATTATTTCAGAATGGTGAAAAAGTTCTTCCCGTAACAGAAACGGTGCAAGAGACAATAGAAAAAGTTCCTTCCCTAACAGAAACAGTGCAAGAGACAGCTGAAAAAGCTGTAGAGGCAGGGAAACAAACAACGGAAATTACGGACTCTGATATTGCACTAAAAACAGAAAATTCTTCTGGTGCAGAGAATCTTCAAGAAGCAGAAGTAGAAAAAGAGTCTGCAATCCAAGACCGGAATTCCAATGAGCAGATTACTTGGAAAACTTTGACCGAATCCTTACTAAAAGAAAAATCACCGGCTAAGATTGCCGGGATTTTTGAAAAGATATGGAATAAAGAGATTTCGGAACAGTGGATGCTAAAGCCGGAAACGGTGATGGAAAAGAAAAACGTAAAAGAATATTATGAAAAACTGAACAGCCAGATTAAGCAATTGGAAAAAATATTGGAAGATACTAATATGGCAAAAAGTCCGGCTGCAAAGGTGATACAAAATACAGCATCGAATCTGGATTTTATGAATCAGTTGAATCAGATGCATGCTTACATTCAATTACCTTTGAAAATGGCAAATCAGAATGCTCATGGGGAATTGTATGTATTTACCAATAAAAGAAACCTTGCAAAACAGGATGGAAAAGTGACGGCACTGCTTCATCTGGATATGGAACATCTTGGAAAGATGGATGTGTATGTGGCGTTGGAAAATAAAAAAGTAAGCACTAATTTTTATTTAGAAAAAGAGGAATATCTGGATTTTCTGGAGGCACATATGGATATGTTAACAGCCAGGTTGAATAAACGCGGATATTCCTGCGATATTAAAACGACACTTAGAAATTCGGAAGAAGAGCCGATCATAAAGACCATAGAAAAACAGCAGGATCAGCCAATGCTGTTATCCATGCAGGCATTTGATGTGAGGGCATAGGTATGGGAAATCAAAAGGATACAAAACCAAAGCAGGCGATAGCCTTGGAATATGACCCTTCGGAAGATGCACCAAAGGTCATAGCATCCGGAAGAGGTCTGTTAGCGGAACGAATTATTGAAAGAGCTAAAGAGGCGCAAGTTCCTATTCATAAAGATGACAAACTGGCAGATACGCTATCCAGACTGGAAATTGGGGAAATGATACCACCGGAATTATATGAGGTGGTAGCAGAAATTCTGGTGTTTGTGGATGCTATGGATAAAATCAGTATAAAATAGTATACAATGGAGAGAAGCTGGGAAGGATGACAGATGAATCGAAGAAAGACCGGAACAGCTTATGAAAGTATTGCAGCCGATTATTTAAGAAAACAGGGAATTAGAATTAAAGAAGTAAATTATCGGATTGCCTGTGGAGAAATTGATATTATCGGTGAAGATAAAGATACTATAATTTTTATAGAAGTAAAATATCGAAAGACCGCTTCCTATGGATATCCCTGGGAAGCGGTTTCTGTCAATAAGCAGAAGAAAATATGCAAGGTGGCGAGACAGTATTGTTATAGCAGAAGAATAGAAAAGCAGGTAAGATTTGATATTGTCAGTATTTGCGGTGAGGAGATTCTATGGTTCCGGAATGCTTTTGAGTATATAGGGGCCTGGTAAACTTAAAGAAATCTTAATAATTGTATTAGCTTTCTCTTAATGAAGTCAGTTTATGATTAAACTAGATAAAGCGAAAAAAGAGAGGGAAATAATCATTTCAAAGTAAAACGGGGGAAAAGAAATGTACAATATTTTAGTATGTGATGATGAGCGTGAAATTGTAGATGCCATTGAAATTTATTTAATGCAGGAAGGATATCAGGTATTTAAGGCATATGATGGAGAAGAGGCTATAGCACTTTTGAAAAAGCAGGAAATACATCTTCTGATCATGGATATTATGATGCCGAAACTGGATGGTATCAGAGCTACCATGAAAATCAGGGAAAATTACAGTATTCCAATAATCTTTTTATCTGCAAAGTCTCAGGATGCGGACAAGATTTTGGGGTTAAACATCGGAGCAGATGATTATATTACCAAACCATTTAATCCGTTGGAATTAGTGGCGAGGGTAAAATCGCAGCTGCGACGATATACCAAATTGGGAAATATGGCACAGGAAAGTAATCTGATTTATAAGACCGGGGGACTCATAATCAACGATGAGACAAAAGAAGTGACGGTAGATGGAGAAGCAGTACGCTTAACTCCGATTGAATATAATATTTTGCTTTTATTAGTTAAAAATCAGGGAAGAGTATTCTCTATTGAACAGATTTATGAATATATCTGGGAAGAAGAGGCTATTGGAGCAGATAATACAGTTGCTGTACATATTCGACACATTCGCGAAAAAATCGAAATCAATCCAAAAGAACCTAAATATTTAAAGGTTGTCTGGGGTGTTGGATATAAAATAGAGAAAATATAAGTATAGGTGGATTTTACCAATATTTATATAAAATACAAGAGAAGAATCATAGAAGGGGGACGGTGAAGAATATGAAAAAGAAAGTACTAAGCGGTCAAAAGAGAGAGTTATTATTGTTTGCAGAAAGAATATTAGCTGTGGTTCTGGCAGTCAGTATGACATTTATTTTCATTAATTCTTTCTTTAATTTTTCCACATCTTATGGAACGACTTATCATTATTCAGTATCGCCATTAGATCAGGAAAAGTCTTTTGAGGAAAAGGAAATATTTCAGGCGCTTTTGACAGGAAACATGGAGCAGATTACCCGTTATGTGGTGATTTGCCATCAGTTGGAAAGTAATGGAAGTTACGATGAGGATAAAAAAGTAGATATTACAAAGTATGCGAATCGCAACAATGGTGTGATAGAGCAACTTCCAACAGCGCAGTATTATCTGGATGATTTAATTACTTGGGGGAACTATGGTTTTACATATAAAACAGTGGTAGGAACCTGGGAAGAATTAAATGCGTTATTTTTGATAAATCAGACCCAAGAGGTTCAGGCATATACATCATCCATAAAAGAATATCAGGGAAGTTTAGAAGATAATGCGGCTACTCTTGGAGCAGAAGCGGCAGATGGTGATAAATATGCGATGGAAATTCTGGTGCCAAGATACAAAACTGTAGATGGAAAAGATTTGATGCAGTGTGCATCTAATGTAGAAGAATATGAAATCTTAAAGAAAAATCTGGAAAGTTCTGCAAAGAGTCTGTTTTCAAATTATACCGAGTATGTTGCAATGGAACAACAGTATAGTGCAGGAAATACCAATATCAGATATTGTTTCCAGGTACCTTCTGACACAGGTCTGCAGTATTATACCAATTCTGATTTACAGATTAGAGGGAAAAATGCAGATGATATTACTGCTTTAGTAAAAGAGCAGGGTGGCAAATTTGTATATTTTAATCCGGATAAAGTTCAGATAAATACCAATACAGAAATATCTGCAAAACAGATGAGAAGTATGCTTAAAGAGCATGAATATACCTTTGGTGACGATACGCGAGTGTGGGTATGGGTAGACACAGAGTATCCTGTAAATGATAGTCTACAGAAAGTAAAGAATGAATTAGATGCTTTCCGTCCCTATTATATTACTTTGCTTGGTGTTTCAGCAGGGGCGCTGATACTTGGCATTTTGGCAATAGTATATCTGACCTATAAAGAAGGTCGTAAGCTGGACGAAAATGGAGAAATGAAGTATGCAATTCATAAGCAGGATAGAATTCCATTGGAACTTTGGACGCTGCTAGCCGTTGGAGTGGAATTTGTTTTAGCAAAATATGGATGGCAATTGTTAACAGGCTATCGCAATGGCACTGTAAATTATGCTATGATGCCGGTGGCAATTGGAATTATCGTATTTGTTATGAATGAAGTTGGAATTCGTTTTTACTTTACTTTAATTCGCAGAATCAAAGCTAAAAAAGTATGGAAAACTACTTTAGTTTATAAAATCATAAAGGAAGTATATAATTTGGCAGTGCAGACTGTTACAAACGGCAGTCTGGTATCCAGAACATGGATCCCATATTTGATTTTCCTGATTGTCAATTTGATTTTAGTATTATTGGGTGTAGGGGGCGTCATTGGTGCGTTCTTACTGGATATGTTGGTAGGTGCTTATCTTTACCGGGAAAGTAAACAGAGAGAGACAATCGTAGATGGAATTGAAATTATTAAAAATGGAGATTCCAAATACCGTATTGATACCACACATCTTCATGGAGAAAACCTGAAAATGGCGGATTCTGTAAATAGTATTGGAGTAGGAATCCGAAAAGCGGTAGAAAGCAGCATGAAAGACGAAAAGCTGAAAACAGATTTAATTACTAATGTATCTCATGATATAAAAACTCCTTTAACTTCGATTATTACTTATGTGGATTTGTTAAAGCGTGAAAATATCAGTGATCAGAGAATTCAGGGATATATTGATATTTTAGATAGTAAATCTCAGCGATTGAAACAACTGATTGATGATTTGGTGGAGGCATCCAAGATTTCCTCCGGAAATATCACTATTCAGTTAGAGACCATCAATTTTGCAGAGCTGGTAAGACAAGCTATCGGAGAATTCAGTGAAAAATTTGTAGCAAGTAATCTTCACGTAGTTACTAAAATGCCGGATAACGTAATGCTTATAGATGCAGATAGCGGTCAGTTATGGCGTGTCATGGAAAACCTGTTCCAGAATGTATCAAAATATGCAATGCACGGAACCAGAGTATATATTGAAATGGAAGAAGAAGGTGAAGGACCAGACAAGAAAAATGTCTTTTCTGTAAAAAATATTTCTGCAAAGTATTTGGAAGTAGAAGCAGAAGATTTGACAGAAAGATTTATTCGCGGGGATCAGTCGAGACAGACCGAAGGCAGCGGATTGGGATTGTCCATTGCCAAGAATCTGATTGAAGCGCAAGGCGGCGAATTTGAAATTCAGGTAGACGGAGACTTGTTCAAGGCGATTATTAAATTTCCTGTAGTAGAAAATAAATAGAAGACTATGTAATAGAAAATGGTGCAACTGCAAAATAGCAGCGGCACCATTTTTATATCGTTGATTAAATTACAAAAATAATTTAGTTTTCGTCTAAAGGTAAACGTTTGTTATAACGGTCAAGGACTTTCTGGATTTTTTCCGGTGGAGTCTGAACATTTTCTGTGGAAACATCATGATTCATAAAGTCAATGATGGATGCAACAAATTTGCTCATATTTGCCTGAACATAATAAGGACGTTCATAAATTTCCGGTGGAAGATAGTTTAAGTTGGTTGTAATTACTTTTTCAAAATATCCTTTTTCATAAGCTTCATCAAATGCTTTTAAACCATTTGTGAAAAGACCGAAAGTGCAGCAGATAAATACACGTTTTGCATGCATTTCTTTTAACTGTCTTGCAGTATCAATCATACTTTCTCCGGAAGAAATCATGTCGTCTAAGATGATTACATCTTTTCCGTCTAATTTATCACCCAAGAATTCATGGGCAACAATAGGGTTTTTACCATTAACAATAGTAGTGTAGTCACGGCGTTTGTAGAACATACCGGTGTTAACGCCTAAAACGTTGGCAAAGTAAATGGTTCTGTTCAAAGCACCTTCGTCCGGACTGATTACTACTAAATGATCTTTATCAATAATCAAATCTTTTTCTACATCTAATAATGCACGAACAAACTGGAATGGTGTTACATAGTTGTCAAAACCTTTTAAAGGAATTGCATTGGCTACACGAGGATCGTGGGCGTCAAAAGTAATAAAGTTATCAATTCCCATGCTATATAATTCTTCTAACATGAAAGCACAGTCCAGAGATTCTCTTGTGGAACGTTTATGCTGTCTTCCTTCGTAAAGGAATGGCATAATAACATTAATTCTGTGAGCTTTGCCGGTAGCAGCAGCAATGATACGTTTTAAATCCTGATAATGATCATCAGGGGATTTGTGATTGGTATAACCGTTTACGGTATAAGTAAGGCTGTGGTTACATACGTCAACTAAAATAAATAAGTCTTTACCACGGATGGATTCTTTAAATATACCTTTACCTTCTCCGGTACCAAAACGAGGACATTCAGCTTTTGCAAGATAAGAATCTTCTACGTAGCCCTGAATTCCGCTATCTTTGCTGAATTTATTCTTAATATTCTTTCTGTATTCTACCAAATAGCTATTGATTTCTTCTCCCATAGTCTGGGCAGAATCCATGACTACCAGTTTCAATGGTGCCACAGGTAATGCGTTCTCTAATGAATGTAAGTTTGGCATTTCATCCTCCA
>CAZSBV010000057.1:0-10024 GCA_964605105.1 uncultured Lachnospiraceae bacterium
CCTAATTGTGAGAATGTGATTAGTGGCTCGTTATATGTGAGTGAGTATCCAGTAGGTGTATTAGAATTGGCAGAGGTTATAGAGGTATCTGATTCAGAAGATACAGATGAAAGTATGATAGAGGAACCTAGAATTACATTTTGGGATTTATAGTAAAATCAGCTTCAAGAAAAGAGAAAACATTATGAAATTTACAATTTTAGTAGTTACATATAACCCAATTTGGGAAAAATTAAAAATTACATTAGAGTCTGTTTTGAGACAGCGATTTACAGATTATGAAATTGTCATATCAGATGATGGTTCAAAAGAAAATTGCTTTGAGCAGATAGAAAAATATTTTGTTCAAAAAGGATTCAATAGATATACTTTGGTTCCACATGAAAAAAATCAGGGTACGGTTAAGAACCTTATTGATGGATTAAAACATTCTTCAGGAAAATATGTACGTGATTTTGGACCAGGTGATGCATTCTATAATGAAAATACATTACAGAAATTATATGACTTTATGGAAAATAATCAGGTGGAGGCTTGCTTTGGCCTTATGAGAGGTTTCTGTATGGATGAGGCTGGTCAAATTAAATATACAGAGTTTCCACATCCATTTGATATTGAAGCGTATAGAATTTCTGACAGTGAGAGAATTCTAAAGAATTTGGTGTTATATCGTGATAATGCATCAGGGGCATGTACGAGTTATACAAGAGAATATTACTTAGAGTATCTGCAAAAGATAGATGGAGTTGTAACGTATGCGGAAGATATTTTCCAAATGCAGGCAGGACTGGATGGCAGGGCTATGAAACTGTTCCCAGAATATGTGGTTTGGTATGAAGCAGATACAGGTGTATCCACGAAAAAGAAAAGTAAATTCGCAGAACTATTGGAACTAGATGTAGATCGATTTTATGAGCATATTTGGAAAAATTACTCGGATAATAAGTTTGTAAAAAAACAGCGTAAAGTGTTAGGATTATATAAGATAAAGAATTTATATCTTAGAACGATAATACGTATGTTTATTAATCCGCATGCAGCTGTTTATTTGGTAAGACATTTTATACAAATGCATAATGGTGCGTATAGTCCAAATGCAAAAGAAGATGGATTCCTTGATAAAGAGGATTTTCGTCAGATGATAAGAGGAGAGTAGACTATGGAGATAATTAAATACCGTTTTCAACAGCATGGTGACGAAAGAGGACAACTTGTTGCTTTAGAAGAGATGAGGGATATTCCATTCAAAGTAAAGAGGGTTTATTATATGTATGATACTGTGCAAGGGGTTCGAAGAGGATTTCACTCTCATCGTTGCTTAGAGCAGATATTAATTGCGATTCATGGAACTTGTAAGATTCATTTAGATAATGGCACAGAAACAGCAGAGGTTGTTTTAGACACCCCATTTGAAGGTTTATATATATCTAATGATATGTGGAGAGAAATGTACGATTTTTCAGAAGATGCAGTACTTATGGTATTGGCATCAGAGTACTATGATGAGGCAGATTATATTCGTAACTATGATGAATTTTTAACATATGTAAAAGAACATAAGAAATAGGAGGAGCACAAATATGAAAATCCCATTTGTATCATTTGAAAAAATGCATGCTGAAATCAGCGCAGAAATGGAAGCAAAGTTTAAAGAGGTTTACAACAATAACTGGTTTATTCAGGGAAAAGAATTAGAAGAGTTTGAAAAAGAATTTGCAGAATATTGTGGTGCAAAGTACTGTGTAGGTTGTGGTAATGGTTTGGATGCTTTGTACCTTCCATTAAAGGCATATGGTATTACACAAGGTGATGAAGTAATCGTTCCTTCGAATACATTTATCGCTACTGCATTGGCTGTTTCTTATACAGGAGCTACTCCAGTTTTTGTAGAACCAGAATTAGAAACTTATAATATTGATCCAGCTCGTATTGAAGAGAAGATTACATCCAAAACAAAAGCAATTATGGCAGTACATCTTTATGGTATGCCAGCAAAAATGGATGAAATCAAAGCTATTGCAAAGAAATATGATTTAAAGATTATAGAAGACTGTGCACAGGCACATGGAGCCTTATATAAAGGTGAACAAATCGGTACATTAGGTGATTGTGCTGGATTTAGTTTTTATCCAGGAAAGAACCTTGGTGCATTAGGTGATGCAGGTGCGTTTGTAACAAATGATAAAGAATTGGCAGATAAGGTTCGTTCATTAGGCAACTATGGTTCGGATTACAAGTATCATCATATTTATCTTGGAAACAATTCCAGATTAGATGAAATGCAGGCTGGTTTCTTGCGTGTGAAACTACAGCAGTTAGAGAGATGGAATGCAAATCGTGTAGAAACAGCTAACAAATATTTAACTGGTATTAAAAATCCAGAAGTTGTTTTACCAACAGTAATGGATGATGCAACACACGTATATCATATCTTTGCAATTCGTTGTAAGAGACGTGAAGAATTAGAAAAATATTTAGCAGATAAGGGCATTGGAACCAACAAACATTATCCAATTCCTATGCATTTACAGGGAGCTTATGAAGATTTGAATATTCCTCAAGGAGCATTACCATTAGCAGAAGAAATTTCTGAAACAGAACTTAGTCTTCCATTGTATTATGGTATGACGGATGAAGAAATCAATTATGTAATTGACACAATCAACGACTGGAAATAACATCGGGTTAAAATAATAGATAGGAGACAATATGTTTCGATTTGAATTATACGACAGTAGTTTAGAGCAGACATGGGACAAGTTTATTGAAGAGAAATCTGTAAATGGTACTTTTTTGCAGAGTAGAAGATTTTTTAATTATCATCCGGAAGGTAGATTTAAAGATGTTTCTTTGGTAATTTATAATGAGAAAAATAATATTGCCGCATTGTGTCCTGCTTGCGAGTTAGAACAAGACGGAGAAAAGGTGTTTTTCTCACATAAAGGAACAACCTTTGGTGGAATTATTGTAGATAAAAAA
The DNA here is from genome assembly GCA_964605105.1 of uncultured Lachnospiraceae bacterium. GTDB lineage: Bacteria > Bacillota > Clostridia > Lachnospirales > Lachnospiraceae > SFDP01. Next base: position 2,980 of record CAZSBV010000057.1, read on the forward strand.
CATCATAACGCAAAGTATATTACAGCGCTGGTTCGAGAATTAAAAGAATATTTACAGCAGGAGGGCTATAAAAAGGCATATTTAAAAATGACTTCTGATATTTTTTCTTCTGTAGAAAGTGATTTGTTCCAATATGCGTTCCAGTATGCTGGATTTACAGAACATAAGGAATTAAGTACATATGTAAACTATGCTACATATGGAGAGGATATTATTTTTAATCTTGCACAGGGAAAACGTACCAATGTACGTAATTGTATGAAAGAAGGATTAGAAGTACGTCCTTTAGAAACAGATCAACAGATTGCAGAATTCTATGAGATTCTGTGTGAAAACTTAGCTAAGTATGATACAAAACCGGTACATACATTAGAAGAGCTATTGGAGTTTAAAAATTCTCGTTTCGTAAAAGAATGCGGATTCTTTGGAGTATACAAAGGGGAAGAAATGATTACAGGCTCCATGATGTTCTATTTTGATAACGTAGGATGTGCTCATACACAGTATTTGGCAGCAAAGCAAGCTTATAACAAGTTGAGTCCTATGACATTTATGTATTACTCTATGATTGTAGAGATGAAAAATAGAGGATATAAGACTATTTCATGGGGAACTGCAACAGAAGATTTAGGCACAATCTTGAATATGGGATTAATAACCAGTAAAGAGGATTTTGGAAGTTCTTATATAAATAATCTCACATATTCTATAGATTTGTAAAAATTTGGAGTTAATATAATGAAGAAACTTATTATGAGATTATGGGAACAATACAAGGCTATGTCAGTACCAGTGAAGGCATCCTTGTGGTTTGTTTTTTGTAATTTAGTGCAATCTGGTATTAATGTCATATCAGTACCTATTTTTACAAGAATGATGTCTACGGATGAATATGGTATGTTTAATACCTTTTATGCGTGGAGAAATATTTTAATGATCTTTACATCTTTAAATCTGTCTTATGGTGTATTTAATAATGCCATGATAAAGTACGAGGATAGTAAAACAAGAGATGAATATGTATCCAGTATGCAAGGATTATATGGATTAATTACATGTGCAGTTTTTGCGGTATATTGGTTAACAAGGGATTGGTGTAATGCTTTTCTAGGGATGACAACATCAATGGTAGTGTTGTTATTTATTGAATTATTATGTTATCCAGCACTTTTATTTTGGAGTGGCAGACAGCGTTTTGAGTATAAGTATATTGCACTTGTAGTAGTGACAATATTCTTATCTGTTGCAAGTGTCGGTGTAGGAATTATTGCAGTATATTTTAGTGAGGCGAAAGGTTTTGCCAGAATTGCTTCTGTAGTAGGTGTGGATGCGGTAATTGGTGGCGGATTTTTTATCTATCAGTCTTTGAAAGGGAAAAAATTCTGTATTCCAAAGTTTTGGAAGTTTGCATTAGCGTTTAATATTCCGTTGATTCCTCATTATTTATCAGAGATGGTGTTAACTCAGTCTGATAGAATTATGATTGAAAGGATGGAGGGGTTAACTGCAACTGCAAATTACAGTATTGCATATAGTGTAGCGACTATGCTGCAATTGTTTATGAGTGCAATTAATGCATCATTCTTACCATGGGCTTATGGTTGTTTGAAGAGTAAAAACTATGAAGCTATGAGAAAAATGGGGAATGTATTATTGGTTTTGATATCAGGACTAGTGTTACTTATGATGTTATTTGCACCAGAACTTATTTTATTATTTGCTGGAAATAAATATGCAGATGCGATTTATGTAATTCCGCCAATTGCATTAAGTGTATTATTTATGCTTATGTATGATTTGTTTGCAACAGTGGAATTTTATTACGGAAAGAATATTTTTGTAATGGTTGCATCTGTGGGAGCTGCGGCTCTTAACTTGATTTTGAACTGGATATTTATCCCTATTTTTGGATATTATGCAGCAGGATATACGACCGTATTTTGTTATGCTATGTATGCGTTTTGTCATTATTTGTTCTATCGCTATATATGCAAATCAGAATTGGAGGGTGTTCGCATATTCAGTGAAAAGTGGGTATTATCCATTGGATTGGGTATGTTATTGTTTACAATCTTAATTAATATCGTGTATGAATATACAATAATTCGTTTTGGTGTAGCCTTAGCTATTGTTGCAGTATTTGTATGGAAACGTAATCTGATTATAGATAAGTTTAAACAAATGAAAGCGGAGTCTTAATTATATTATGAAACTAAGTGTTTTAATTACAACGTATAATTTGGAAAAATATATACAGGAAACGATTGATAGTGTATTGGCACAAAAGGTTAACTTCGATTATGAAATCATTGTGGGAGATGATGGTTCAAGTGATAATACACAGAAAATTGTTGAAAGTTATATCAAAAAATATCCAGATACGATTCGAATGAATGTAATGGATAGAGATCCAAATGTAAAATATAATCGTATTGAAAGAGCATCAAAAAACAGAATTGCGTTGATTAATATTGCAAAGGGTGATTATCTTATTTTCTTGGATGGAGATGATATTTACAATGATGTAAATAAACTTCAGAAACAGATGGATATTTTGGAGAGCGATGAACATAAAGATTGTGTAGCTTGTGGACATAATATGTGGAAATACTGGAGTGAGGACAATAAAGAACTCATGGCTCCTTACAGTAAGGAGTTTAAGGTATCTGGAAGACAGTATTGGAGAGATACACTATATTTTTCAAGTGACACATTGGTATTTAGAAATGTCTTTAAAAATGGTGTTCCAGAGAAAATACATCCAGCATATTTTGATGATAATATGATAATATTCTGTTTATTAGAGTATGGTAATTTATATTATTTACCAGAAGCTATGGTAAATTATAGACAGGTTGGAAATTCTTCATGGAATTCTGTTGATGAATTAGAAAAGAATATTATCAATTTGATTGACTGGAATGTAGAGTATTTAATCAATTCATCTTATGAGAAAGAATCTACGATTCGTCATATGTATAATTTGATTTATATATGGAGAAATGCAAAAGATATTCCTTCTGATATGAGGGATAAATATGCGGAACAGATGTCAAGAGATCATTTGGATAGAGCGAGAGAATGGGTGTTTTTTGATGAACAACCTGTAGGTAAAAAATTTTCTATGACATTATGGCTGGTTCCAAATTTAATCAGCTTTGTGTTTAATAAGGTTAGAAAGATGTTGAATAATAAATATTCGTAGGAGGTAAACATGGTTTACGGAGTTGTATTAGCTGGTGGCGTTGGTAATAGATATGGAAACGCAGAAAAGCCAAAGCAGTATTTGATTTTGGGTGATAAACCTATCATTGTACATACAATAGAAAAATTTTATATTAATGATAAATTTGAAAAAGTATTAGTCCTTTGTCCAGGACAGTGGGTATCCTATACAAAAAATTTACTTCATAAATATTTAGGTAATAATGATAGAGTTGTTGTAATCGAAGGTGGATCTACTCGTAATGAAACAATTATGAATTCTATCCGTTATATTGATAGTACGGATGGAGTAGATAAAGATACAATCATTGTAACACACGATGCAGTTCGTCCTTTTGTAACACATCGTATTTTAGAAGAAAACATCGAAATGGCTAGAAAATATGGTGCTTGTGACACAGTAGTTCCAGCTACAGATACAATTGTTCGTAGCGATGACAATACGGTCATAACTGAAATTCCGGATAGAAGTAAGCTGTATCAGGGACAGACACCACAGTCATTTAATGCAGTAAAACTTCGTGATTTATATGAATCATTATCAGCAGAAGAAAAAGAAATTTTAACAGATGCTGCGAAAATTTTTGCTATCCGTGGAGAAAAAGTATACCTTGTAAATGGTGAGGTTTATAATATTAAGATTACTTATCCATATGATTTGAAGGTTGCAGAAACCTTATTAAAGGGATGTGAATAATTATGTTAAATACAATTTATCGATTAGTAGCACCACGTAGATTTGAGATTATGTTTTCTGATATTAATTTGACAGATGGAACAGTTGTAGTTCGGCCTACCCATTTGTCTATTTGTCATGCGGATCAGAGATATTACCAAGGAAAGCGTGATGCTAAGATTTTAGAAGAAAAGCTTCCAATGGCTCTTATACATGAAGGAATTGGAAGAGTTGTACATGATTCCTCAGGAACATTTAAAGTTGGAGAAAAGGTAATTATGATTCCAAATACTCCAATGGAATCGGATGATGTTATTGCAGAAAATTATCTTAGAACCAGTAAATTCCGTGCTAGTGGTTTTGATGGATTTATGCAGGAGTATGTTGCTCTTACGCCGGATCGTTGTGTGCGTATTCCAGAGGGGATTGATGATAATATTGCGGCGATTACAGAAATTATCAGTGTAAGTGTACATGCTCTTCGTAGATTTGAAAGCATTGCACATTCACGTAAGAATGAAGTTGGAATTTGGGGAGATGGAAATTTAGGATATCTTACGGCTATGCTATTTAAGGTACTTTACCCAGATACAAAACTTTATGTTTTCGGTGTGCATGAAGAGAAATTAGTGGACTTTACATTTGCGGATGAAACTTATCATGTAAGTCATATCCCAAGTGATATATTTATTGATCATGCGATTGAATGTGTTGGTGGTGAAGGATCTCAAAGAGCAATTGAGCAAATTATTGATCATATACGACCAGAAGGTACGATTGCTATTTTGGGTGTATCAGAATACCCAGTTCCAATGAATACTCGAATGATTTTAGAAAAAGGATTAAGGGTATTTGGTAGTAGTAGAAGTGGTCGTGAGGATTTTGAAAAAACGGTGGAAATATTTGCTGAGAATCCAGAACTTTTAGATAATCTTTCCAATATAGTGTCTAACGTAATAGAAGTATCTAGTATTGAAGATATGAAGAATGCGTTTGAAGCAGATATTAAAAAACATTATGGTAAAACTGTAATGAAGTGGAGATAAGTATGGGTATTGTTGAAAAGGTTGTTCAGAAAATATTAAGAGACTATGGTGATCATAGTGTGGAAGAAAAATTACGTGCTCAAGCTGTTTATATTACAGAACTTACTCAAGAGATAAAGCGTCTTAAGGGTGAAAAGATTCATGTAGTATTTGTATGTCATAGAGGAGCATTGTGGAATTCTTTAAAGACAGTTTTTGAAGCTTGTAATAGTGATGATGCATTTAAGGTAACGATTGTTACAATTCCAAATAAAAAACAGTTACCTAAGTTAGGTTTAAGCCATGAAGAATATGTATCGGAAGGTGCAGAAGAGTATTTCAAAGATTATCCTTGTGATGTCATTCAGGGATATGATTATGAAAAGAAGGCCTGGTTTGATTTGAAAGAGTTAAAACCAGATTATGTATTTTTCCAGACCGCATATGATATTTGCCGTCCACCAGAATATAAGAGTGATGTAGTATCTTTATATACACGTTTAGCGTATGTGCATTATGGCATGCCATTTATGGGGGGAATGATAGCTGAAGAATCTTTTCCTAAGAACTTTTTGTCAAATACATATTTCCATTTTGCTGAGTTTAAGGAAATGCAGAATTATTATATAAATCGTGTTCCAGAAAATTCAATTCATAAACACAAGAATATTGTTTTAACAGGATATCCAAAGATGGATGGATTAGAAAAGTACCAAGGGTGTGAAAGTGTTTCGTGGAAACAACCTAGAGAAAATGGGTTATTCCGTGTCATGTGGACTCCACGTTGGAATACAGGAGAAGGAAATTGTACATTCTTTGATTTAAAAGACGTATTTCCAACTTATGTAGAAGAAGAAAAGGATATAGAACTTTTGTTTAGACCACATCCACAGGCTTTTGCAGAGTTTATTGAAAAGAAAGAAATGACTCCAGAAGAAGTAGAAAGTTATAAAAAGATTTTCGAAAAGTCAAGTATTATGGGAATTGATCCACAGGCAGATTATTTGCCAAGTTTTTATTCCTCAGATGTACTTATTTCAGACGAGTCATCTATTATGCCAGAGTATTTCCTTACGGGAAAACCTATCATCTTTACATATAAAGAGACCAATTTGAATGATTTTGCAACAAAACTTGCAGAAGGTTTTTATTGGGCGAAGAATATGGACGAGGTTAAGTATCATTTAGATAATTTGAAAAAAGGAATTGATCCTTTGAAAGAGAAGAGAGAAGAATTGATGAAAACAGAATTCTTTATTCCAGAAAAAGGTTCAGGCTATGAAATAAAAGAAGCATTAAAGAAAGACTTTTTAGGATAATGTAGTATGAAAAAATTATCAATTATTGTTCCAATCTATAATGGTGAAAAGAGAATATTAAAGTGTTTAGATAGCATTGTGTCACAGACCTATTCAGATATAGAATTAATCATTTTAAATGATGGATCTAAAGATTCATCCGATGATTTAGTTCGTTCTAATATGGAACGTTTTCGGTCATATGGGAAACAGGTGATTTATGAATATCATGAAAATCAAGGTGTTGCAAAGACGCGAAATTATGGTATTTCTATTGCCACAGGAGAATATATCACTTTTGTAGATCAAGATGATTATTTGCCAGATGATTATGTTGAGTGTTATATGAAACATGTGCAGCAGGGAGAGTATGATATTGTAGTTGGCGGATATAAGCGTATCTCAGATGATGGCAAAGTTTCCCGTGTAGTTTCTTTGACGCAGGAGGAATGGTCAAAATTTGTGGTTACTGCACCATGGGCGCATGTATATAAAACGGCTTTATTAAAAGAAAATAATGTAGGTTTTTTATCTACTGGATTAGGAGAGGACGTTTATTTTAATGTTCTTGCTTATGCATATACAGATAGAGTGAAGATAATTCCTGATTCAAATTATATGTGGGTAGATAATCCGAAGTCTGTTTCAAATAGTAAGCAAAATACGATTCGTTTTGATAGAAGTCCTATTATGTTATTAGACGAGATGATTAAAAATATGCCAGAAAAGAATGGTATTTCTCACGAGTTTTTGGAATTCTATTTTGCCAGATATATCGCATGGTATTTCCTCTTTACAGTACGTGGTAGCAAGAAGGAAGA
>CAZSBV010000058.1:0-9976 GCA_964605105.1 uncultured Lachnospiraceae bacterium
TCATTCACCAACACATGTGTCACCGCTCCTACAATTCTTCCATTCTGCAAAATAGGAGCTCCTGACATGCCTTGAATAATTCCGCCGGTGACTTCTATCAATCTTTCATCCGTGACCTTTAATTCTAATCCACGATTAATATTATCATTTTCCTGATGAATGGCAGTAATCTCCACATCAAAAAGTTCCGGTTCTGTAGAAATGGTACATAAAATCTGAGCTGCACCTTTCTCTATTTCCTGCTTCAAAGCTATAGAAACTGCATTATTTTCCACTTCTATATTTTCCTGTTCCAGAACCCCATATACTCCTTTTTTTGTATTCTGATAAATTTCTCCCAATTTATATCTATTGGAATAGGCTATGACACCCGTCAATTCTCCCGGACTCCCTTTTGTTCCTTTGGTAATAGATATGATATCGGCTTGGTAAAGTCCCCCTTCTTTCATTTCCATAAGATTGGTAGTATCTACGTCATTGATTCCATGTCCTAATGCTCCGAAATATCCATTTTCATCTGCAAAAGTCAGGGTTCCGATTCCCTGTGCATTATCTCTTACCCAGATTCCTAATTTATACTCACCTTTCTTATCCTTTAAAGGCTCAACTTCTATATTGTAATAAGCATCTTCCCTACGAATTTCTAATTCTAACGTCTGTCCATTACATTCCGCTATTTTCTCCATCAATTCATTCTTACTTTCTATATTCTCCTGATTCACCTCACAAATATAGTCTCCGGGCATTAATATATCTTTGGCAGGAGAAACCTTTTTGCCATTAGAAGATACGAAACTTCCGGTATCAATTACAAGTACACCGTCAGTCTGTACGTAAATTCCTACCGGATAACCTATAGGTGTCACTTTCTTTTCCTGAATTACAGAAACCGCAGACTCCTTAAATGGAATAAATCCAAACAAATCAACTTTCATAGTATAGGTATCTTCCGCTTCTCCATAAAAAGTAAGTCCCTGATTCAAATCCACATTTACCTGTCCTTGCTCCTGATTTTTATAGATAGTCGCCGTCGCGGGCACATAAAACTCCAGTCCCTGTTCCACGCCTGCCCTAACGTGAATATTTGAAGGAACTCTATTCCATATATCCCAAATCCATGTTGCCCCTAAAGATAATATGGATAGACTTAAAACTATATATAAAGCACTTCTATAATATTTACCTTTTTTTGTTTTTTTATCTATCCTCATATATGCTCCTTCCTATGAATACAAACTACTATCCATATTCATCTTTTCTATAAAAAGCTATTATTATAAATTTTACATAAAAGAAAAGGATGTACTCTCGTACATCCTTCTTAGTATATGAAACTTTTTTATTTTTCATTTAAATTCTGTTTTGTTTTTGTTGCCAATTCTTTCAACTCTCTGGCATTGGTAATTACCGCTTCTGTCACTTCAGTTCCGCTAAGTAATCTGGCAATTTCTTCAATTACCTCTTCTTCTTTTAATTCAAAAATTTCAGTAATGCTTCTTCCTTCTTTTGCACTCTTTTCAATCATAAAATGACTATCTGCCATAGCTGCAATCTGCGGAAGATGCGTGATACATATAAGCTGGTGTGCTCTTCCCAGGACTGCCATCTTTTCAGATACTTTCCATGCTGTTTTCCCACTGATTCCTGCATCAATTTCATCAAAAATCAAAGTGCTGATATCTTCTTTATCCGCCATTACCGATTTTAACGCCAACATAATTCTGGAAAGTTCACCACCACTGGCAACTTTACTAATGGATTTCATTGGCTCGCCCGGATTTAAAGAAATCACAAAGTCTACATCATCATAACCGTCACTTGTAATGGCTTCGATATTTGGTGTGACCTGAATTTCTAATTCTACCGCGAGGAAATTCAATTCCTGCAATGCGGTTTTCAAACTCTTCTGCAAAATAACTGCATTATTTTTACGACAAGAAGATAATTCTTCACAGCATTTTATGAGTTCGTTGTATTTCGTCTGTTTCTGAATTTCCAGCTTTGAAATATAATTTTCATAGTCTGTGAGCTGCTCCAATTTATCTTCTTTTTCTTCTTTATATCTTAAAATCTCTTCTACCGTATTGCCATATTTATCTTTTAAATGATTGTACTGATTTAGTCGTCTTTCTACCTGATCAAATTCTCCCGGTTCGAATTCCAGACTTTCCTGATAATCTACGATACTTCTATTAAAATCGTTTAGCAGACTATCGATTTCTTCTAACTGGCTTACCAGTTCTTCCAGTGCTTCATCCAAGGATACCGCTTGTTTCATTTCGCGCACAGCTCTGCCGATGCTGTCACCTGCTGCATTTCTTCCGGTATAACCGGTACAGTCATAAGCAGCTGCAATATTTTCTGCAATTCGCTTGCTATTTACCATTTTACGGTATTGTTCTTCCAGGCTCTCATCTTCTCCAACCTGAAGAGAAGCATGTTCAATTTCCTCAATTTCAAAACTGATTAAAGAAATTTCTCTTGCCCTTTCTTTCTCATCAACTTCCGATTGTTCCAATTCTCTGCATACTTTTTTATAATCTGCATAAACTGCTTTTAAATTTTCTTTTATTTTTTCTTGTTTTTCACCACTATATTCATCCAAAATTTGAGAATATCTTTTTACATTTAATAAGTCCCGCGTTTCATGCTGCCCATGAATATTGATAAATAAAGAGGCTAATTCCTTCAACTGTCTCTGACTTACAGTAACACCATTTACTTTACACAAACTTCGTTCCGGCATCAATTTACGCATAACAATGACCATTCCATCATCCTCTAATGGAATATCCATTTCCTGCAATACCTGTTCCTGTTCTTTCGAATCCGTCTGAAAAACTAATTCTACCAGAGCATAATCTGCACCATTTCTGATCAGTGCTTTATCTGCTTTTCCACCTAATGCAAGATTTACGGAACCCATAATAATAGATTTTCCGGCTCCGGTCTCTCCGGTCAAGATATTTAGACCTTTTTTAAAAAACACTTCCGTTTCGTCAATTAATGCCAAATTTTTTACATGTAAACTGATTAACATAGTACTCCTTACTCTTCTCTCCGGTAAGTCACATACCCCTTACTTTAACATTTCTGAAATTTTATCCATAACTGCCTGGGTATCCTCTGTAGTACGAACTGCCACCATGATCGTATCGTCCCCTGCAATGCTTCCTACAATCTCTTCCATTTCCAAAGCATCCACTGCTGCAGCTACCGCCATTGCCATTCCACTGACAGTTTTTATTACCAAAATATTCTGTGCTTTATCCATAGAAATAAATCCATCTTTTAAAACACGAATATATTTTGCACTTAAGTGTGTATCATCCTGTTTGATAGCTACATATTTCTGCCTTCCGTTTCCGCAAGAAACTTTGGATAGCTTTAAGGCTCTGATATCTCTTGACACAGTTGCCTGTGTCACCTGAAAACCTTCATCTCTTAATCTGTCTGCTAATTCTTCCTGTGTCTCTATTTCGTAATTGTCTACTAATTCTATGATTTTCTGATGACGATTACTTTTCATTCAAAACCTCTCTTACTTTCTTATAACTATTCAGAGCCAGTTTGAAACTTTTTCAGATTTCTTCTGAATAATTACATTTTTTTATGTAAAATTTCTAAGAAACTCACTTTACTTAACTTTATGATTTTAGTCGTGTTCTCTGCTTTGGAAATAAAAATCTTATCCCCTGTTTCCATAGAAATCCTTTCACTTCCATCGGAGTTCGCTTCCACTTGTAAGATAGCACCATTATGACCACTGGCAATTTCTATTTCTACGATGTCCTCTGCCTTCAGAATAATACTTCTGGCATTTAAGGTATGTGCACAAATAGGTGTAAGAAGAATTAAGTTTGCACCCGGTTCTACAATAGGACCGCCCGCAGACATATTATAACCGGTAGACCCTGTCGGTGTTGAAATAATAATTCCATCCGCATTCCATTTGCATAAAAACTGACCATTTACATATATTTTTAAAGTAATGATCTGCAAAGAACCACAACGGGTAATAGAAATATCATTTAACGCGGGTGAAAGATCCCTTACACCTTCTTTTCCCGCAATACGTCCTTGTAACATAATTCTTTCGTCAAAGGCGTAATCATCCACAAGCAACTGCTCTAACGCTTCCTCCAAAGTATCCATTTCCATTTCAGCAAGATATCCTAATGTTCCCAGATTTACTCCGATCATAGGAATACTTTTCCCTGCAACACCGCTGGCAGCCTGCAACATGGTTCCATCCCCACCTAAAACCAGCATACATTCTACATCTTCATCCAAATCCTGCGCATTTTTTACCGAAACACACCTGGCTCCGCGACAATGCAGATAAGAACTGATCCGATTGGTTACCTCCATTTTTGGATCCTTTGTTTCATTTATTACTATACCAAACTTCTTCATTTTTTCCCCAATTTATAGAGACTTATGGGCTTTCCCAACGGTCTCTTTGATCAATACCAAATTCTCTTCTTCTCTTCCGAATCCTATGCGCTGCTCTATATTTTCTTGCAGTACCCCTTCCACATAGCTTTCGGTATATTCTGCTGTTTTCTCATTCCATTCCGGGTTTTTTTCAATATAAATCAAATATTCTATATTGCCTTCCGGTCCTTTAATCGGCGAATATTCCAATCCCAAAATCTTAAATCCTAATATATCAGCTAATGTAAATACTTTTTCAATAACTTCCTGATGGACGCTCTGTTCTCTGACAACACCTTTTTTTCCTACTTTATCTTTTCCAGCTTCAAACTGAGGCTTGATCAGACAGACCATCTGCCCATTATCTTTCAATAATTTTCTCGCCGGTAATAATATTTTACTTAAGGAAATAAAAGACACATCCACAGATGCAAAATCCAGATCATCCTGTATATTTTCCCGTGTCAGATATCTGAAATTTGTCTTTTCCATGCAAACAACACGTTCGTCATTTCTAAGGCTCCACGCCAATTGTCCATGTCCTACATCCACAGAATATACTTTTCTCGCGCCATTCTGAAGCATGCAGTCTGTAAATCCCCCTGTAGAAGCCCCAATATCCATACAGACTTTCTCTTCCAGTGATATCCCAAACTGGTTCATGGCTTTTTCTAATTTTAATCCACCACGACTAACATATTTTAATGTATGACCTTTTACTTCAATGGTAGATTTCGCGGGATCAAATGTGGTTCCCGCTTTATCTTCCCTCTGCCCATTGACAAATACATTCCCGGACATAATAATTGCTTTTGCTTTTTCTCTGGAAGCTGCAAATCCTTGCTCCACCAGCAAAACATCTAATCTTTCTTTCATCTATAACTTATAACTCCGCATAAATTTTCATTACTTTATCCGTCACGGTACCTGCATCGATTCCAACTTCTTTTTTCAGAATATCTACATTTCCATGTTCTACATATTCATCCGGAATCGCTACCGCGAGTACTTCTGCTTTTAAATCATTATTATCTACAAAAGCACGTACTTTTTCACCATAGCCGCCACTGGCTACGTTTTCTTCCATAGTAACAAGCAATCTATGGTCTTTACATAATTCCATAATACTTTCTTCATCAATTGGTTTGACAAAACGGGCATTTACCAAAGTACACGAATAACCTTTTTCCTTTAAACTTTCCCGTACTTCTTCTGCCGTTTTTACCATACTTCCTACCGCTAAAAGTGCAATTTCTTTTTCCTGATAAATCATTTCACTCTTTCCATACTGGATAGGCGCACGGAAAGTCTCCAATCCATCATATGCCTCTCCACGAGGATAACGAACTGCAATCGGACCGTTAAAAGCAACTGCGAATTTCATCATATCCGAAAGCTCCCATTTATTCTTTGGTGCCATAATCTGCATGTTTGGTATCGAAGAAAGGAATGATAAATCAAAAATTCCCTGATGCGTCTCGCCATCACTTCCTACTAATCCTGCCCTGTCAATAGCAAATACAACAGGTAAGTTTTGTATACATACATCATGCAATATCTGATCGTAAGCTCTCTGTAAGAAAGAAGAATAAATTGCTACAATCGGTTTCAAGCCACTTGCTGCCAATCCTGCCGCAAAAGTTACCGCATGCTGTTCTGCAATTCCTACGTCAAAAAATCTTTCAGGATATACATTACGAAAACGCTTCAATCCGGTTCCATCCGGCATAGCTGCTGTTATCGCAACTACTTCCGGATTTCTTCTTGCAAGCTTGATCATAACAGTCGAAAATACGTCTGTATAATTTGCCTTTGGTTTTAATTTTTTAGGCACTCCTGTTTCAATATCAAAAGGCTCTGCCCCATGAAATCTGGCCGGATGTTTTTCTGCCGGTTCAAACCCTTTTCCTTTTTTGGTAACTACATGAATCAATACTGCTGTTTTACAACGTTTTGCTTCATTAATAACCGTTACAAGTCCCTGAATATCATGTCCATCTACAGGTCCTAAATAGGTGATTCCCATATTTTCAAATAACATCCCCGGAACAAATAGTTGTTTTACACTATTCTTCGCTTTACGAATCGTATTGACAATTTCCTGTCCGTGTTTTTTCTTTAATAAGGAATAATAAATACCATCTTTTGTATTTCTGTAATTGTCCGCAGTACGAATACTGTTAAGGTATTTTGACATACCACCTACATTTTCAGAAATAGACATATTATTATCATTTAAAATAATGATAAAATTGGTATCCATACGCGCTGCATTATTTAACGCTTCATACGCCATACCACCGGTCAGGGAACCATCACCAATGACAGATACAACATAATTATCCTCACCTTTGATATCTCTTGCTTTTACAAAGCCAAGTCCTGCTGAAATAGAGGTAGAACTGTGTCCCGTATCAAAACTGTCACATTCACTCTCACATCGTTTCGGAAACCCACTCATACCGCCATATTTACGCAAATTGTTAAAGCCTTCTTTTCTTCCGGTCAGCAATTTGTGAGTATAAGACTGATGTCCCACATCCCATACAATCTTATCCTTGGGCAGCTCCAATGCAAGGTGCAATGCCATAGTAAGTTCCACGACCCCAAGATTAGACCCCAAATGTCCACCGGTCTCACTTATAGAATGTATTAAAAAATCTCTAATTTCACCTGCCAACTGATCATAGTCTTTGGGTTCAATTTTTTTAATATCATTTGGATTCTTAATCAAATCAAGAAGCATATTTTTGCCTCCCCTTTTTATTTTTCCCTAGTAATTAATTCTTCGATCAACTGATTCAAAAATTCATTTTTATTATCAAAAGAATCTAATAAATTGATTGCTTCTTTGGAAAGCTTTTCAACATCCTCTTTTGATTTTTCCATACCATTCAAAGTTACATAAGTCACTTTGTTATTCTTTTCATCACTACCGGTCATTTTCCCCAGCACTTCTAAAGAACTGGTAATATCTAAAATATCATCTTGTATCTGGAATGCAATACCTACGTTGTAAGCAATTTTTTCCACAGCCTTGATATCCTCTTCCTTTGCTCCGGCAAGAATAGCTCCAATCATCATAGAACTTTGAATCAGCGCTGCTGTTTTATTTTCATGGATAAACAAAAGTAATTCATTGGTTACTTTGCTCTGATCCATATCTTCTGCCTCAATGTCAGCAGTCTGACCGCCAATCATTCCATATACACCTGCTTTTTTTGCCAGAACCTGCATCGCTTTTCCAATTGCAGGATTTGCCGGCTCCAAATCAAATGCTTTTAACGCAGTCTCAAATGCATAGTTCAACAGACCGTCACCGGCTAAAATTGCCATACCTTCTCCGAACTCAACATGAGTAGTCTTTCTGCCTCTTCTATATTCATCGTTATCCATAGCAGGAAGATCATCATGAACCAAAGAATAAGTATGTATCATTTCAATAGCTGCCATAAATGGTTCTATTATTTCACTGTTTCCGCCAAACAAACGATAGGTCTCTTCCATCAGCATTGGTCTTAGCCTCTTTCCTCCTGCAAGGACGCTATAGTTCATAGCCTCTAATACCGTCTTCTGATAACCGTTTTCCTGCGGCAAAAACTTACCTATAACAGCCTCAACTTCGTCTACTCTTTCCTGTAACTTATTCTTCCAATTCATCCAGTTTCCCCTCCTGATTCAGCATAAGTACTTTCTTTTCCACTTGATCAATCGTCTCGCTGCAAAGTTTCACATAATCCATTCCTTTTTTATAAAGTTCAAAAGAATCTTCCAACGAAACTTCTTCTGACTGTAACTTAGCAATCGTCTCATCTAACTTTCCTAAAGCTTCTTCTAAAGATAATTTCTCCTCTTTATTTGCCATACCTGCCTCCATACCTTAATCCGGTATATTAATTTCGTATAAAATCCTCTCTGTATTAAACAACTTCTTTTCTTTCATTATATCCGTTCTATAGGATCCACATCCTGTACTTTCGTAACAATTTTCCCATCAGTGACATAGATTTCCAGCTCATCTCCGCTAACTACTTGTGAAATGCTTCGTATATTTTTACCATCACTACCAACCGTATAAGAATATCCCTGCTGCAATTTATGCAGAGGAGATAAACCTGATAATCTTTCAATCTGAATCTGTAATTGATACTTTTTATCATTCAGTATTCGTAAAAATGTTTCTTTTAAAACTTCTTCACTACGAATACACTGATATCTTTTTTCACGAATTTTTATTGCCGGGCTAAGACTTTGAAGAAGCTGCTTTCTCTGATTTGTGCGCATCTTCAATAATTGTACTTTTCTTTCCATAATGTCTGTCAGCTGCTTCCCGGCAACCTCTAACTGTTCTATAAGAACATTTACATCATACACTGCCAATTCTGCCGCAGCAGAAGGGGTCGGTGCCCTTAAATCAGAAACAAAATCAATAATCGTAGTATCTGTTTCGTGACCTACTGCTGATATAATCGGAACACTACAATCAAACACAGCCTGCGCTACGGCTTCTGTATTAAATGCCCACAAATCTTCCAACGATCCACCACCTCGACCTACAATCATAACATCCACACCTAACTGTTCCAGTGCGCGAATTCCCTGTACAATACTTGGTGCTGCTGCATCTCCCTGTACAATAGCAGGATAAAGAATAATCTGCACATAAGGATTTCTTCGTTTTGTAATATTAATAATATCCCTGATTGCAGCTCCTGTAGATGCTGTCACCACTCCTAACGTACGAATGTATTTCGGAATTGGTTGTTTATATTCTTTGGCAAAAAGCCCTCTTTCCAACAATTCTTGTTTTAAACGTTCGAATTGTTCAAACAGGGCTCCGGCTCCATCTTTCTTTATTTTACGGGCGTATAACTGATATTTTCCGTCTCTCTCATAAATATCAATACTTCCCTCTACAATTACCTGCTGTCCCTCTGTCAGTGTAAAATCCAATCCTTTACGGTTTCCTGCGAACATCACACAACTAAGGGTTCCTTTTTTATCTTTTAACGTAAAATAAATATGTCCAGAAGAATGATATTTACAGTTACTGATTTCACCTTGAACGCGAACTTCCTGCAACAAATAATCCTGCATGAACATATTTTTTATATACGTATTAATTTGTGCAACGGTATAAATATTCTGCATAATCACCCCTGCATCATTTCTGATTATTCCGCTTTTTCTACAAATTTTGCCAATATCCCATTTATAAATCCTGCGGATTCATCCTGCCCAAATTTTTTTGCCAATTCTACTGCTTCATTAATGGCAACACCTTCCGGAATGGTTTCATCAAATTTCATTTCATATACAGCAAGACGAATAATGGTCAAATCAACTTTGCCCATTCTGTCAGTAGACCATCCCTTAGCCTTTTCATTAATCATATGATCAATTTCTTCTAATTTGTCATGAATTGCTGTATATTTTCCTACAATATAATCTGCATCATTCTCAGATATCTCTACATCCTCATGCTCCAGAAAAAGACGGCACTGTTCTTCCATCTCCTCTTTTGAATTAAATTCCACAC
>CAZSBV010000059.1:0-9962 GCA_964605105.1 uncultured Lachnospiraceae bacterium
GGCAGGATTTGATTGGTGCAGGGGCACATACGTTGGACATTTTAAGAAAATGTTATGAAAAAAGAGATTGAAGTGAATTTGCCAATGACAGGGCATTACTTACAAAATAATAAAATTGAAATATAGGATATGTAGAAAAAGGAGAAGGAAATCATGAAAGTATTAATCATTAATGGCAGCCCAAGAATCAATGGAAATACTGCTCTTGCGATTCGCGAAATGGAAACAATTTTCAGAGAAAGTGGAGTAGAAGTAGAAACAGTACAGATTGGAAATAAAGATGTGAGAGGATGTATTGCCTGCGGCCACTGTTATGAAGCAGGGAAATGTGTCTTTGATGATGTGGTAAATGAGCTGGCAGTAAAATTGGAAGAAGCAGATGGCTTAGTAATTGCCAGTCCTGTTTACTATGCTTCTGCCAATGCTACTTTGATTGCATGCCTGGATAGATTATTTTACAGTACACATTTTAGCAAAACTATGAAAGTGGGAGCCAGTGTGGTATGTGCAAGACGTGGTGGATGCTCATCTACTTTTGATGAATTGAATAAATATTTTACAATCAGCAATATGCCAATTGCTTCCAGTCAGTATTGGAACAGCATTCACGGAAAAAATCCGGGACAGGCAGAACTGGACGAAGAGGGAAAGCAGACCATGAGAGTTCTGGCAAGAAATATGGTATTCCTTATGAAGAGTATCGCTCTTGGAAAAGAGCAGTTCGGACTTCCGGAAACAGAGAAGCATGTATGGACACACTTCATTGATTCGTAATATAAAAAGGAGGTAGTTCATGGATTGGTTTACGATATTTAAGTCATGGAATCAGTTCCATGTGGCAGCGGTAATTGTACGTATACTTTTGGCAATGCTTTTAGGTGGGCTGATTGGAATTGAAAGAGAAAAAAGTAAAAGACCGGCAGGATTCCGTACCCATATTTTAGTTTGTGTGGGAGCCTGTATGACGGCTTTGATTGGACTTTTTGTGTGGTATGGAATGGGAGAGGCTACAGATCCAATGCGTATTTCGGCGCAGGTCATTTCGGGAATTGGGTTTCTTGGAGTAGGGACCATTCTGGTAAAAGAGCATGACCATATCACCGGACTTACAACGGCAGCAGGTTTATGGACAACGGCGGCCATAGGGATTGCCTGTGGTTATGGATTTTATAGTGCAGCTTTTGTTTGTACTTTGGTAGTTACCGTGACTTCAGCAATTCTTTTTAAACTAGAAAAAGGAACTCGAAAGAGGAACTGTGTGAGAAGTATTTATCTGGAAATTGCCGGAACAGAATCTGTGAATGAATATACGGATTGGTTTTTAGAAGAATTGAAAGCAAAAAACGTTCTTATTGTTGCGCCAAGAAGTGCTATAAAGCATAATGTTGGAGTAGAAGTTATTTTATCTTTTGCGGATCAGGAAAGCGTAAAAGTGATTTTGGAAAAGATAAGATCGAAAGAAAATGTAGTCTTTGCTATTGAAAGTATCAGAAAAGACACGCAAAGAAGTTAGTGTGGTGACAAAATGTTTCATATATTAGTTGTAGATGATGATAAAAATACACGTCTGCTGTTTAAGGCAATCTTAGAGAGTGAAAATTATACTGTCTTCGTGGCCTCTAATGGTGTGGAGGCTATGGAGGTCATGGATAAAAACCATATTGATCTGGTAGTACTGGATATTATGATGCCACAGATGGATGGATATGAGTTTACACGAGTTTTGCGTGAAGCAGATAATAATCTTCCGATTCTGATGGTTTCGGCAAAGCAGCTTCCACAGGATAAAAAGAAAGGATTTATGGTCGGTACGGATGACTATATGGCAAAGCCTATCGATGAAGAAGAGATGGTGCTTCGAATTAAAGCATTACTCCGACGGGCCAAAATTGCAAATGAACATAAGATTGAAATTGGAGAAGTGGTTCTGGATTATGATGCGCTGACTGTTTCAAGAAAAGAGGAGGTCATAGAACTTCCCCAAAAAGAATTTATGTTACTATATAAATTGTTGTCCTATCCCGGCAAAATTTTTACCAGAATTCAGCTTATGGATGAAATCTGGGGCGCCAACAGTGAAACAGGATGGGAGACAGTAACAGTACATATCGGAAGACTTCGCAAAAAATTTGAAGGATGGGATGAATTTGAAATAGAGTCTGTCAGAGGACTTGGTTATAAGGCGGTTAAAAAGGTATGAGACAAAAAGACAATAGTTATCAAGAAGAGAAAAAAGGGAGAATTGCCCTTACTATTCTGGTTACCGCATGTGTGGTGCTCATCCTGCTTTTAGCTACAGGAATTGCATTTTTTATAGCATCTCATTTCCTGCTTTATGATATGATTCCCAGTGCAATTCCGGACACACCCAAATATAAATCAGCCTTGATATTTATGTTGATCACAACTATGATAGTGGGAGTTGTTCTTGCTGCATTTTTGACTAGAAACCTTTTGATTTATGTAAATAGAATTATTAACCGGATGAATCGGTTGGCTTCGGGAGATTATTCTGCACGGTTAGGTTATGGAAAACCAATCTGTCTTCATCCTACGGTAATAGAAATTGTGTCCAGTTTTAACCGTATGGCGGAAGAATTAGAAAAAACAGAAATGCTGCGGGTCGATTTTATTAATAATCTATCTCATGAATTTAAGACACCAATTGTTTCCATTGCCGGATTTGCAAAAATGTTAAAAAAAGATAACTTGTCCGAAGAACAGCGTAAAGAGTATCTGGATATCATTGAAGAAGAAGCAAAACGATTGGCAGATATGGCTACCAAGGTTCTGAATGTTACGAAATTAGAGAATCAGGTCATTCTTACAGATGTTTCCAGGTTTAACCTCTCGGAACAGATACGTTCCAGCATCTTACTTTTGGAAGAAAAGTGGACTGAGAAAAATCTGGAATTTGAGTTAGACTTGGAGGAACATGAGATTTATGCTAATGAAGAGCTTTTGAAAGAAGTCTGGATCAACCTTTTGCATAATGCAGTCAAATTTTCGCCACAAAATGAGATAATAGCCATTGAAATAAAAGAACTGACCGAAAAGTATTGTATTATAGTATCGAATAAGGGTGAAGAAATTTCGGAAGAAAATCATAGAAAATTGTTTCAGAAATTTTATCAGGTAGACGAGTCTCATGCCACAGAAGGATATGGAGTTGGTCTTGCAATTGTAAAAAGGGTGGTAGAGCTTCATCAAGGTACGGTAAACGTGGAATGTAAGGAAGGTATGGTATCTTTTTTAGTGGAATTACCAAAAAATAATATGTAAAGATCAGACCGGGTATTTTCGAAGAAGAAAGTATCCGGTCAGTTTTGTTTTCGTTTTGTTTCAGTTTCGTTTCAGTTTAGATTTCTTGTGTATGATTGTCTCTGAATAGTTATGCGAAGGCAAAAGCTGCGCTGACAGGTTTCGATAGAAAGAAGAATACCTATGGAAGAGAAGTAATATACGGAGGAAAAAGAATGTATACATACAGGGCAGGAATTGATATCGGTTCTACAACAATTAAGTTGGTTGTACTGGATGACCGGAATCAGATTCTGTACGGAGAATACATGCGTCACGGGGCGCATATACAGGAAACTTTGACGAAACTTTTACAGGAGGCTTCTGCGCTTCTTGGAGAATGTAAGTTGAAAATAAGAATCACCGGTTCTGGGGCTATGAGTCTTGGAAAAGCTCTCGGAATTGAATTTATACAGGAAGTATCTGCGGTGGCAACAGCGTTACAAACACTGGCACCACAGACTGATGTAGCAATAGAGCTTGGCGGGGAAGATGCCAAAATTATCTATTTCAAAGATGGCATGGATGAGAGAATGAATGGTGTTTGTGCCGGAGGTACAGGGTCTTTTATTGATCAGATGGCAGCTCTGTTACAGACAGATGCTAAGGGCTTAAATGAGGAGGCTGCAAATTACAAGCAGATATATTCTATTGCCGCAAGGTGTGGTGTATTTGCAAAATCAGATATTCAACCTTTGATCAATGACGGAGCCAGCAAAGCAGATTTAGCAGCATCCATTTTTCAGGCAGTGGTAAATCAGACCATTTCCGGGCTTGCATGCGGAAGACCAATCCGTGGATGTGTAGCATTCCTTGGAGGACCGCTGCACTTTTTACCGGAATTAAAAAATGCTTTTATCCGTACTTTGAAACTGACACCGGAAAATATTGTGGATTCTGAGAACTCGCATTTGTTTGCTGCCTTTGGAGCAGCTTTGGAAGCGAAAGAAAATGGACCCAGAGATTTGAAAAATCTGATTGAGACCTTAGATAAAGGTGTTTCCATGCATTTTGAAATTAAGAGACTGGAACCTTTATTTGCAGGTGAGAAAGAATATCAGGAGTTTGTTCATAGACATAATCGGGATGTGGTAGAGAAAGCAGAATTGAAAGCTTATCAGGGAAACTGCTTTTTAGGAATCGATGCAGGCTCTACCACCACGAAAATGGCACTGATAGGAGAAAAGGGAGAATTACTGTTTTCCTATTATACCAATAATCAGGGAAACCCCATTGAAGCTGCTAAAAATGGATTAAAATTGTTAAAAGAGCAAATGCCGGATACGGCAAGGATTGCCCGCAGTTGTTCCACGGGGTATGGGGAAAACTTATTGAAAAGTGCATTTTCTCTGGATGAAGGAGAAGTAGAGACCATTGCCCATTGTGAAGCGGCATCTTTCTTCGAACCACAGGTAGACTGTGTTTTAGATATCGGTGGGCAGGATATGAAGTGTATCCGTCTGGCGGATGGTGTGGTTGATAATATTATGTTAAACGAAGCCTGTTCTTCGGGATGTGGTTCGTTTATTGAGAATTTTGCGGTTTCTTTAGGATATACGGCGCCGGAATTTGCCAAGGAAGCTTTGTTTGCAAAAAATCCGGTGGATCTGGGAACCAGATGTACCGTTTTTATGAATTCCAATGTGAAACAGGCACAGAAGGAAGGGGCTGAGGTTTCCGATATTTCTGCTGGTCTGGCTTATTCTGTCATTAAAAATGCGCTTTTTAAGGTAATCAAACTGGGCAGTGCGGAAGAATTAGGAAAGCATATTGTAGTTCAGGGAGGAACATTTCACAATCATGCAGTACTTCGTGCTTTTGAAAAAATCACAGGGATGCAGGTAATTTGTCCGGATATTTCCGGCATCATGGGTGCTTTTGGAGCTGCACTTTTGGCAAGAAAACATTGTGAGGGACAGGAAACCACTATGCTTTCTCTGGATGAAATGATTGCCTTGGAATATTCTTCCTCCACGGTAAGATGTCAGGGCTGTGAAAATCATTGTATGCTCACCATTAACAAATTTTCCGGAAACCGCAGACATATTAGTGGAAACCGTTGTGAAAAGGGACTTGGAGAAAAAGTAACTACCAAAGCGCCTAATATGGTGGAATATAAGAGAAACAGAATTTTTGGATACGAGCCTTTAAAGGAAGAAGAAGCCTATCGGGGAACCATCGGTATTCCAAGAGTATTAAATATATATGAAAACTTTCCATTTTGGGCTACCTTTTGGAAAAAATTAGGATTCCGGGTGATGATTTCTCCATTTTCAGACCGTAAGATTTATGAAATGGGTATGGAATCCATCCCTTCTGAGTCTGAGTGCTATCCTGCAAAATTAGCCCATGGACATGTAGAATGGTTGATACATAAAGGGGTAAAGACGATATTCCATCCTTGTGTTTTTTATGAGAGACAGGAGGTAGAAGGGGCACAGAACCATTACAATTGTCCTATTGTTGTATCTTATTCAGAAAATTTAAAGAATAATGTAGAATCTGTAACACAGGGGACTGTCAAATACCTTCGTCCATTCATTGCTTTTACCAATGAAAATACAGTGGCAGACAGAATGGTTCGTGTCTGTGAAGAAGAATGGAAGATATCAGAAAAAGAAGTGCGTGAGGCGGTAAAGGCAGCATGGCAGGAACAATTGCAAGCTAAGCAGGATATCCGCGAAGAAGGAAAGAGACTTCTTGCAAAATTGCAGAAAAACAATGGCAGCGGAATTATTCTTACAGGACGACCATATCATATTGATCCGGAGATCAATCATGGAATTCCGGAGATGATTGCTTCTTATGGGCTTACGGTATTGACCGAAGACAGTATTCCGGAGGACTTTGAACCGAAGAGGCCGCTTCGTGTGACAGACCAGTGGGTGTATCATTCCCGCTTATATACCGCAGCAGAATTTGCCTGTCAGTATGACAATTTGGAAGTGGTACAGCTGAATTCCTTTGGTTGTGGATTGGATGCCGTAACTACGGATCAGGTATATGAAATCTTACAGCAGCAAAACAAATTATATACGGTTTTAAAAATTGATGAGGTTAACAATCTTGGAGCCGCCAGAATCCGAATCCGAAGCTTGCTGGCAGCCATGGAACTTCGAAAAAAACGGGGAATCAAGGCAAAAGCAGAAGTAGAAGCCTATAAACGAACCGAATTTACAAAACAGATGTTTGAGGATAAATATACGATTTTAGCACCTCAGATGAGTCCGATTCATTTTGAAATTCTGGAACCGGTATGTCGAAAACATGGTTACAACATAGAAATTCTGGATAATGATAATCGAAATGCTATTGATATCGGACTTCAATATGTAAATAACGATGCATGTTTCCCATCGATTACGGTGGTTGGACAGATTATGGATGCGGTGCTTTCCGGCAAATATGATACGGATAAACTGGCAATTATTATGACACAGACCGGAGGGTGCTGTCGTGCCAGCAATTATGTAGGATTTATCCGGAGAGCATTGGAAAAAGTCGGACTTTCTCACATTCCTGTTATTTCTCTGAATGCGAATGGAATGGAGAAAAACGAAGGATTTAAGTTTACAACGGGACTTCTTCTGGATGCAGCAAAGGCCATTGTATATGGGGACTTATTTATGCGCTGCCTTTATCGGGTACGTCCTTACGAAGACAAAAAGGGAAGCGCTGATAAACTGCATCAGGAATGGAAAGAAATCTGTATTGATTCACTGGTGAATCCTAAGACAAAGTATAAATATAAAAAAGTATGTCAGGGAATTGTAGATGCCTTTGACAACTTGCCAATTTGGGAAGATATCAAGAAGCCCAGAGTGGGAATTGTAGGTGAGATTTTAGTAAAATATATGCCGCTTGCCAATGGAAATCTGGTGAAGGTCTTGGAAAGTGAAGGAGCAGAGGCTGTGGTTCCGGATTTGATGGATTTCATGAATTATTCTGTTTATAACGGAGAGTACCAACATCAGTTCCTGGGAACCGGGAAGAAAGGGGCAATTATTGCTAATCTTGGAGTAAAGGCAATTCGTCTTTTAAGAAAACCGGCACTTGATGCTTTGGAGAAGAGTAAACGATTTGAAGCTCCTATGAGAATCGAAAAAGTTGCTGAACTTGCAAAACCAATCTTGTCTCTTGGAAATCAGTATGGAGAAGGGTGGTTTTTGACCGGAGAAATGGCGGAACTTCTTACCATGGGAGTAAACAATATTGTGTGTATTCAGCCTTTTGCCTGCCTTCCGAACCACGTAGTTGGAAAAGGGGTTATTAAGGCATTGAAAAGCGAGTATAAACAGGCTAATATCGTGGCAGTAGATTACGATCCGGGAGCCAGTGAAGTAAATCAATTGAACCGAATTAAGCTGATGCTGACGACAGCGAAGCAGAACTTGAAATAGAAATAAGGCTGTTGCTAATAGATGTTAGGGGCATTTTGTATTTTAACATTCTATTTGGCAACAGCCTTTTAGTTTTAGGATTCCATGACAGGAATTGTAAAATTCTGCAATGCCTGTACCAGAACAGGATACATAATTACAAAATGTATGGAAGGTGACTTCAATTTGGAAATGATAACATATTGGTCATCCATAATTTCTATCTGGATGTTTCGGAATGCAGATATTTTATTAATATTCAGGTTGTAATTATTCGTTTTATTTGCATAATCTAAAGTCTCTTTTAAGTGACTCTGCATCTGCTGATAACTATACAGTATAGGCAGATCATAGAAACAGCCGGAAACGGAAAGATTCATAGGATGTTCTTCATAAGAGTGACTTAGAGGAATCGATAGCTCATCAGTAATTGTAGAATGTTCCAATTTGGCATTCATTCTTTCTATTTCATGTTTCCGGTATGTTCGAATGGTATCAGCATCTGTTTCATTGATGTTATTAGATGCAAGAATATCATTTAGCAGAGGTTCACTAATTGTATAAATAGGAAGAGAAGACAAAATATTATGGCGTGTTCCGGCAGTGTTTGAATCTTCCAGAAGAAAGGTATAAAATTCTTCTGCTTTTTCCTTAGTGTAAATATGCATCAGAGGTTTGGCATGAGTAAGAATACGTTTTGCACGTTTGTGATAATATGCCAACTCTTCGCTTGTGTTTGTAAGTATATAGCGTCCCTCATCGTGACCGCCATCGATACATTCCCCATGTAAAACTGCTGCCTCAGAGATATAATCCAGGTGATGGAAAACGTGGGCTGCATGATTGGGAATATAATAAGGGGATACCTGTCCGGTCATATAAATAGGAATCCAGGCTTCCAGTCCTAACAGTAATTCCTCAAATGGTCTTTCCAGATAGTGGACCATATCCATATGTAGTCCTTTTTTTAAAGCACATGCAATAGCAAACATCCATTTCTTGTTAAAATCATTATCCTCTGCCAAATCCAGCATAGGCATATTCGCACAGAGCAAAATTGATTTTGCGTTTTTGGAAGTTACGGTAGTTTTAAAGAAATCCAGCTCACCTTCACGCATTTTTACAATGCCATTATATATTTTAGTGGATGGTAAGTGGAAAGGAACGGTGGGAACCTTTAATTCATTAAAATGAATTACCTGAATGTAATCTTCCAAATCAAATTCATCCATTTTTTTCAAAAATTGCGAAATGTCATTGCCCTTTTCTTCGGTATTTATGGATACCGTGTTCGTATTGGATAATAACCATTTATAGATAGCCTGATAGTAATCGGGGGGAGTGGATAAGTCCTGGACAGATTTTTTGATTAATCCGGAGACCAGTTCCAGACTTTCATAGGAAGAAAAATCTGCAATAAGGTATTGGGCAATCTTATCACAGAAATCCTCAGGATTAGCTACTTTTCGTTCGCCTGATTTTATTCGATATAAAAAGGAAGTATCATAATTGGTGTATGAAGAAATCCTTTTCATATTTAAATTGAGCTCACTATATAAAATATTAAAGTTTTGTATTAAATTTGTATAATTTACTGATTTGGAAATAAGCGCATTCTCAAAGGAAGATATAATTTTTTCTTCAGTCATGTCTTTCATCTGTCTATTGGCAGCAAGGTCAGACAATGCTTTTGCCAACGCATTTAAGGTATCTGAGCCAATCTGGGGTTCGCGTTCGCCGGTCTTATAACGGCTGATAACAGACGGAGAAATGCCAGATAATTCCGATAACTCTGTACCAGTACAACTGAGAGTTCTCATATATTGTTCTAGCAATTCACAAAATTTCATATTGGTCTCCTTTCAAATCTATAATCTATTTTACGTTATTATAGCATAGGTAGGTATAGATATTGATGATTTTTGCCAGAATAGACAAATGCCATTTCTGGCAAAAACGTTCACTTTGTAATGAGAAATAGGTAAAATGTTCCTAAAAATAAGGAAAAAAGGAGTAAAGCATGAGAAAAATTGGAAAAACAAAAAACAGAAACAAGTTTTTGGTTCTTTTTATGATTTGTGTATTGCTAATGGGCAGTATTTACATCCCGGTAAATGCTACAGATTCCATTAGTGGAAATAATCTAAATGAAGAAATTGAACTTACAGCTGATGGTGAAGAAGGAGAAGGAACAGGTGATGGAGGCGGTACGAATACGAATCCAGTTACTGTTACTGTTGATTTTGGTGAAGGTTCATGGACGATAGGAAATGTAACTGTAAC
>CAZSBV010000060.1:0-9916 GCA_964605105.1 uncultured Lachnospiraceae bacterium
TTATCATCTTCATGTAAGAACGGGAGATAAGGTAATCAAGGAATTGGGGGGACTTCATAGGTTCATGAACTGGGACAAGCCTATTCTTACAGATTCAGGCGGATTTCAGGTGTTTTCCTTAGCAGGACTGCGTAAGATAAAAGAAGAAGGTGTATATTTCAATTCACATATCGATGGACGCAAGATTTTTATGGGACCGGAAGAGAGTATGCAGATACAGTCAAATCTGGCTTCTACGATTGCTATGGCATTTGATGAGTGTCCTCCGGCAAAAGCAGCCAGAGAATATGTAATTCCTTCTGTAGAAAGAACCACAAGATGGCTGGAACGATGCAAAGTAGAAATGGCTCGTTTAAATAGTCTGGAAGATACCATAAATAAAAATCAAATGCTTTTTGGAATTAATCAGGGAGCCGTGTACGCAGATGTGAGAATTGAGCATGCTAAGAGAATCCGCGAAATGGATTTAGACGGATATGCAGTAGGCGGGCTTGCAGTAGGTGAGACTCATGAAGAAATGTACCATGTATTGGATGAAGTTGTACCATATCTGCCTGTAGATAAGCCAACTTATCTGATGGGAGTAGGTACACCTGCTAATATTCTGGAAGGAGTAGAAAGGGGAATTGATTTCTTCGATTGTGTATATCCTACCAGAAATGGGCGTCATGGTCATTTATACACCAATCACGGAAAGATTAATCTGTTCAATGCAAAATATGAAAAGGATATGAGACCGATTGAAGAAGGTTGCCAGTGTCCTGCCTGTCAAAAATATTCCAGAGCCTATATCCGTCATTTGTTAAAAGCAAAAGAAATGCTTGGAATGAGACTTTGTGTTCTTCATAATCTGTATTTCTATAATACTATGATGGAAGAGATTAGAAATGCATTGGATGAAGGGAACTTTGCTGCTTATAAAAAAGCGAAATTAGAGGGCATGGAAGCAGGTGCAAATTAAAAGAATTTAAAAGTATGTTTTGAAATAAAGCAACAGCAAAAAATATGAAATCTTCAGAAAAAAACTTGAAAGATTCGGCATTTTTGTGTATGCTAGAAAAGACCGTTTTTATGGAAAATATTTAGGAGGAATGAAAAATGGGTATTTTATTAACAGAAGAGACAATGTTTGGCGGAATGAGCGCCGGATTTGTTATGGTAATCTATATCGTATTAATTTTCGGATTTGTTTATTTTGCATCTATTCGTCCACAGAAAAAGGAACAGAAAAGAGTAGGAGCTATGCTTGCGGGTATGGAAATCGGAGACAGTGTACTTACAACAAGTGGTTTTTACGGTGTTCTTATTGATATTTCTGATGATACAGTTATTGTTGAATTTGGAAATAACAAAAACTGTAGAGTTCCAATGCAGAAATCTGCAATTGCTCAGGTAGAAAAAGCAGGAGAATAAATAAAAAGTGAGAGGCATGTGATGGAAAAGACAGAGGCAGTTAACAAGTTAAAGAAAGCCGGCTATCAGGTGCAATTTGATTCTTCCGTAGTAACTGTGCTTTTGGAAAAACGAGCAAGTATTACTCAGGAAATAAAAAAATTAAGATCTTATCTACAGGAAATCGGTTACGATGCCAGTTTTGGAGTAAAACAGATGAAAGATGACAGTGTTTCCGATAAGGATGATGTTGTTTTGAAAAAGGAAAAATTGCCTGTTCAGGAATACGTTGAAGAAGTAAATGAACAGGAGCCAAAAGTGGAAGTAGAAGAAAATTGGGAAATCGGAGAACAATTTTCTTTAGAAGATTTTGGAATCAGTTAAAAGTGGAACGCGGACAAATTTAAGTTTGTCCGTGTTTTTTTGCAAAAAAATCTCCAAAACATTTTGGGTAAGTGTTTTGGAGATTCGTACATAGATTTCAATTATAACATTCCATACTTACGTTTGGAAAAGGATCTCATATCAATTTTTTCTTCACAGTATTTACAACGATAAACCTGATCTTTGCCTTCTGAAAGAACGAACACGTGAGGTAATTCCTGCTCGATAGAAGTAATACAGCGAGGATTCTTGCATTTGAAGACATTTTTAACTTCTTTTGGAAGAATCAATTCTTTCTTTTCAACAATTTCGCCATCTTTGATTACATTAACGGTAATATTATGATCGATAACAGCGAGAACATCCATGTTGATATTCTCAATATCACATTCTACTTTTAATAAGTCTTTGGTGCCCATTTTATTACTGCGGGCTTTCATGATCATTGCAACTGTGCAATCTAATTTATCTAATTGAAGGTGATGGTAAATAGCCATGCTTTTTCCGGCTGGGATATGGTCTAATACGAAACCTTCTTCAATACGTCCTACATTTAACATGATTTTTCCTCCATAATATAATATATAAATTGTAGTTACTATTCAGAGCCAGCTCGAATCGTTATGCAAGTTCTAATAAAGTGAGGATAAGAGCCATTCTTACATATACACCATATTGTCCCTGTCTGAAATAAGCTGCACGAGGATCACTGTCTACTTCTACAGAGATTTCGTTAACTCTTGGAAGTGGATGAAGAACTAACATATCATCTTTTGCTAATCCCATTTTTGCTTTGTCAAGAATATAGAAGTCTTTTAAACGAACATAGTCCTGTTCATTAAAGAAACGTTCTCTCTGTACTCTTGTCATATATAATAAATCAAGTTTTGGCATAACATCTTCCAGACGAATTACTTCTTCAAAAGGAATTCCTTTTTCACGTAACATTTCGATAATATAGTCAGGAACTTTTAATTCTTCCGGAGAAATAAATACAAAGTTTATGTTTTCATATCTGGTCAAAGCTTTGATGAGAGAGTGTACTGTTCGTCCAAATTTTAAGTCTCCACAAAGACCAATAGTAAAGTTGTTTAAGCGGCCTTTTAAAGAACGGATAGTTAAAAGGTCAGTCAATGTCTGTGTTGGATGCTGGTGTCCGCCATCACCTGCGTTAATTACAGGGATAGAAGCAGCCTGGGAAGCTACCATGGCAGAACCTTCTTTTGGATGACGCATAGCACAGATATCTGTATATGCAGAAATCATTCGAATGGTATCAGATACACTTTCACCTTTTGCGGCAGAAGAGGAGCCGGCATCGGAAAATCCGAGTACATGTCCACCTAACTGAAGCATAGCTGATTCAAAACTTAAGCGGGTACGTGTACTTGGTTCATAAAAGCAGGTTGCCAAAATTTTGCCATCACAGGCATGTGCGTACTTTTCTTTGTTTTTTTCAATATCATTTGCCAGATCAAACAGTTTATCTAATTCTTCAACTGTAAAATCCAGAGGAGTTAATAAATGTCTCATGTTTCTTTTCCTTTCTGTTTTTAGTTTCATGACGAAATAGTAGCTGTCACAGAAAAAATGTGACAGCTATACAAATTAAGCTTTATAAGAGACAAGATCGCCCACAGGTTTTCTTCTTGGAGCAACCGGTTCTTCATCAGGATATCCGATAGGAATTAATGCAACTAATTCTCTGTCTTCTGAAATGTCAAGATATTTGGAAGCTGGTTCCTGGTCAAAAATTCCCATAATTACAGAACCTAAGCCATTTTCATGACAGGCAAGTGCAAAAGTCTGGGAAGCAACACCGGCATCAAACATCTGCCAACTGTCACCACGCCAAGTAGAGAAGGAACCATCACGTTCAAAACCGCATCTGTTCTTGATGACAGTAACTGCAATTAACATAGGTGCAGCTGCAACGATTTCCCCATTTCTGGCATAAGAACTAAAACAGTCTTTTGCGATTGTGTTCTTTAATTCGCCTTCTACAGCAATATAACGAACAATCTGTGTATGTTTCCAACTTGGAGAATAAGAAGCGAGTTCAATAACACTTTCCAATAAAGCATGATCTACGGGTGTGTCTTTGAATTTACGAATGCTACGTCTTGTTAAAATACAATCTTTTGTTGTCATAAAATACCTCCATACCAATTTTATTTATTCTAGCACAATACAATCACGGATTCAATCAAAAAAGTTATGGGAATTAGATTGCAATCAAGTCTGAATTAAAGTAGAATAAAAATAGTTTTTCTTTAATATTGATCTTATGTAAAGGAAGAGCTGTCAGTAAATGACAGCTTTTATATTTTACGGTTAAGTACTTTTTCTAAAAATAAGCCAAAGAAAAACCAAAGAGGGGCATAATCGAGACGGATTACTTTTTTGACATTTAATCGTGCTTTTTCGTAATTCCAAGGACAGGCATGGAATTTTAAAAGTAATTGTCCGCTTAAGAATTCTCCGATAAAAATGCATATGGTGTAGACGGTTCCGCGAATCAGAGCAGAGTATTGTTTTAATAATTTATATGGAATGATAAGCAAAGAGCCCAGTCCATAAATAGGGAACATCCAGAGGGAAGTGACTCCCATAAGACGGAAATCCCGGTTGCGCAAACTGTGAAGGGATGTAAAAATAATTTCGGTACACCAGCCGATAATTCCGCAGAGAAAGAAATCGGAGAAAAATTTTTTCATGGAGAACTCCTTTGAAATAACTATAGTATTTTAAAACTAAAAATGGATATTTTTAGTTAGTAAGAAAAGTATTTGTTTGATTTGAAAATTTTATACATGGGAAAAAATAATACTGATAGGACGGAGACGAAAAATGAAATATCAGGAAGCAATGGAGTATATAGATGCCTGTGCCGGATTTGGTATTGTGCCGGGATTGGAATGTATTACAGAACTGTTGAACAGAATGGAAAATCCACAGAAAAAATTAAGATTTATACATGTTGCAGGGACAAATGGAAAAGGCTCTACTGTAGGTTTTATTTCTACCATACTTACGGAAAATGGCTATAAAGTTGGCAGATATGTTTCACCTACGATTTTTGAATACAGGGAACGGTTTCAGATACAGGGAAAACCTGTATCAAAGGCAGAAGTAGGAAGATGGATGGAAAAAGTAGCGGTTCATGCAGATGCTATGGCAAAAGAAAATTTTCCACACCCAACACCTTTTGAAATAGAAACAGCAATGGCTTTTCTATTGTTTGCAGAAAAAAAATGTGATTTTGTAGTATTGGAAACCGGAATGGGTGGTAAATTAGATGCTACCAATGTGATTGAGAATACGTTAGTGTCTGTAATTACAAGTATCGGTAGAGATCACATGGGATTTTTAGGAGATTCTATGGAGGAAATTGCAGCTCATAAAGCGGGGATCATAAAGAAGAATGCAGTGGTGGTGTCTGCTTTGCAGGAAGAGTCTGTAAAAAAAGTTATTGAGAATGTGGCAAATGAGAAGAATGCATCCCAAATCGTATTTATGAATCCGAAGGATATTACACATGATAAATATGACTTGCAAAAAACTACATTTTCATATAAAAGAATGAAAAAAATAGAGATTTCTTTATTGGGAACTTTTCAGGTAAAAAATGCTGCATTAGCATTAGAAGTTATCTGGAGCCTTGAAAAAAAAGGATTTCAGTTTAAAGAAGAAAAAATAAGGAAAGCTCTGCTGAAAACAGTATGGCCTGCCAGGTTTCAGATTATTGACCGGAAACCTTTGTTTGTGGTGGATGGAGCTCATAACACAGCGGCGGCAGAAGAACTTAGAAAATCAATTCAGTTTTATTTTACAAATAAGAGAATTATCTATATAATAGGGGTGTTTAGAGATAAAGAATATACACAGGTAATAGAAAAGACTTGTGACCTTGCGGAACACATTATTACAGTTGCTAAGAAAGGAAATAGTCGCGCTCTTCCAAGTCTTGATTTGGCGCAGGCAGTGGCACAGGTCAATCCTATGGTTACGGTTGCGGATAGTGTGGAAGAAGCAGTAGAACTTTCGTATCTGTTGGCAGATAAAAATACGGTAATTATTGCTTTTGGTTCATTGGCATATTTGGGTGATTGTATTTATGCAGTAAACAATAAAAAAGAAATGGGAAAGGATACTCATGGTCAACAAAGATAAAATCATAGAAGGCGTGAAATTAATATTAGAAGGTATAGGAGAAGATATTAATCGAGAAGGATTAGTAGAAACACCGGATAGAATTGCAAGAATGTATGAAGAAATCTTTTCCGGCTTATCGGAAGATGTGTCCGTACATTTGCAGAAGCGTTTTCATGTAGAAGATAATCAAATGATTTTGGAAAAAGATATTCCATTTTATTCCATGTGCGAGCATCATTTGCTGCCTTTCTTTGGAAAAGTGCATATTGCCTATGTTCCGGATGGAGAGGTTCTTGGATTAAGTAAATTGGCAAGGTGTGTAGAGGTTTTTGCAAAAAGACCGCAGCTTCAGGAAAGAATGACAGCTCAAATTGCGGATTCTATTATGAAGGAATTGAATCCGAAAGGTGTTATGGTAATGATAGAAGCAGATGAACATATGTGTATGACTATGCGAGGTGTGAAAAAGCCGGGAAGTAAGACAGTAACCTGTGTAGCAAGAGGCTGCTTTGAAGAGGATAAAATGCAGGATACTTTTTACAGAATGCTTCGTTAATTAATTTAAGAAGAAAAGTTATATATTCCGGTGGTATTTGTGTTTTGTGGAAGTATTTCAATGGCAAACAGGAGATAAAATTTGGACAGAATAAACAGAATTATAAAGCACAAACTATATATGAAATATATACAAAGAATCAAGGTCCATGAACAGGACAGAATATTCTGTAAACATGATATGGGGCATTTTTTAGATGTATGCAGGCTGGCAGAAATAGAATGGTTGAATGAGCGGCTTGCAATATATGAAAAGAAAAAGCAAGAAGAAGATTCTATGACTGGAGCATTGGAACAGATAAACAGGGAATTGATTTATGCCGCAGGACTTTTGCATGATATAGGAAGATGGATGGAATACGAAGAAAGTATTCGACATGAACTTGCCAGTGCCCAATTAGCTCCTGAGATTTTAAGAGATTGTAATTTTGCAGAAGAGGAAATTGAAAAAATTGTTCATGCAATCTTAAATCATAGAAATAAAGAGATAAAAGAGGATAATTCACTGGCAGGATTTGTTTATCGTGCAGATAAAAAGAGCCGGGCCTGCTTTGGATGCGAAGCAGAAAGTGAATGTGACTGGTCGGATTCTAAGAAAAACTTGGAAATCAAGTAAGGAAGAACGTATATATTCGATACTATATAGGTGTTGACTGGGGAAGAGTGAAAGGAAGAACAAAGTTATATGTTGATAGGAAATAAGAAATTTGATGTAAAAAATCATACGTATATTATGGGAATCCTGAATGTTACTCCGGATTCCTTTTCTGATGGTGGAAATTATAACCATTTGGATAAAGCGCTTTTTCGGGTAGAAGAGATGCTGAAGGAAGGAATGGATATTCTGGATATTGGGGGAGAATCTACCAGACCCGGATATGAAAAAGTTCCAGATATGGAGGAAATTGAAAGAGTAGTTCCGGTAATTGAGAAGGTCAAAAGTAATTTTGATGTGCCGATTTCTTTGGATACGTATAAAAGTGATGTTGCTTTAGCGGGAATCAAAGCAGGTGCCCATATGATCAATGATATCTGGGGACTTTTATATAATGACAATATGGCAAAAGTGATTGCAGAGTCTAAAGTGGTCTGCTGTCTTATGCATAATCGAAAAGAGGCTGTTTATGAGAATTTTTTCGAAGATGTAACGAATGATTTGAGAAAGATTCTGAAAATTGCCAAAAGTGCAGGAATTGAAGAGAATAAAATTATATTAGATCCGGGAGTTGGTTTTGCAAAAAGTTATGAGAACAATCTGGAAGTGATTCGCCGTGTGGGCGAGTTAAGAGAATTGGGATATCCCATTTTGTTAGGAACCTCCAGAAAATCCGTCATAGGTCTTACCTTGGAATTGCCGGTAGAAGATAGGCTAAATGGCACACTGGCAACCAGTGCTTATGGAATGATGCAGGGATGTTCTTTTTTGCGTGTGCATGACATTAAAGCAAACCGTGAAATGGTAAAAATGATGGAGGCAATTCTTTGCCGTGAATAATGGTTGAAACATCTAAATATAGATAGAAAAAGAGTGATATTTTATTGGAAATGTTGATTGAAAAGGGGAACGGTTTATGGCATAATTAACCTTGCTTTTTGGAAAATGCCGGATGATTACACTATAAGAAGATTAAATTGTTTCATGAAAGATTAGAGTTGAGGAGAATAGAGGAATGAAATTAAATAAATTAGTTGTGACTTTTTCACTTACAGCCGCTTGCTTTTTTAGTTCTTTTATGGGAAATAGCATAAATGCGAATGCAGCAGTTATTGAAAAGCCAGAAGTGAAAAAAGCACAGGAAGATATGAGAAAAGAAGAAATAACAGATTACTCTGTAATTTTTAATGCAGATTATTATTATAATATGTATCCTGATTTACAGACAGCAATTGGGAAAGATGAAGAGGCATTATTTGAACATTTTGTAGAGTGGGGTATGAAAGAAGGTAGAATTGGAAATGCAACCTTCAACGTAAAGGCATATATGAAAAATAATCTGGACCTTGTAGGATTGTTGAAAACAAATGATTTGACTTTATATTATACACATTATGCTAATTATGGTTTAAAAGAAGGAAGAATTGCACTTTACCAGGAAGGTCAGGCACCAAAAGAAGGGGTACTGGCATCCCATACAACCTATTATGATGAGACAGAGTCACGTGCAATCAATGTGAAATTGGCTGCTTCCAGAATCAATGGTCTTGTGATAAAACCGGGCAAAAGCTTTTCCTACAGTGATGCGGTAGGTAGCAGAACAGTAGAAAATGGTTATGTGGATGGTCCATCTTTTGCAAATGGTAAGGAAGTTTCCAGTATCGGCGGGGGAATCTGTCAGGTTTCTACGAACCTTTATGCGGCAATGCTTCTTGCTGGAATTACACCTACAGAACATCATTATCATGGTCTTCCGGTAGATTATGCTCCAACAGGACTGGATGCAGCAATTGCTGAAAATTATCTTGATTTACGTTTTAAGAATACATATAGCTATGATATTGTAATTGAAGCCACTGCACAGGATGGTGTGCTTACAGTTAGTTTGTTAAGAGGATAAAAATAGAAGTATGGATGTAATTAAAATTGAGAATCTGAAAGTATTCGCTCATCATGGTGTGTTTGAAGAGGAAAAAAGAAATGGGCAGGATTTTTATGTGAATGCCAGATTAGTTTCGAATTTAAAAAAGGCAGGAATGTCAGATGAACTGTTACATTCAACGCATTATGGAGAGGTGTGCCTGCAAATTGAAAAGAGTTTAACAAAAGAAAGTTATGACTTGATTGAATGTGCGGCTGAGAAAGCGATAGAAGATATTTTAATACATTTTCCATTAATTAAAGAAGTAACTCTTGAACTTAAGAAACCGCATGCGCCGATTCCTATGGAATTTGAATCCGTATCGGTTGAAATGACCCGCGGCTGGCATAAGACATATATTGCATTCGGATCCAACATGGGAGACAAAAAATCCTATATAAATGGAGCAGTGCAGGAGCTGAAAGACAGCATGTATTTTAGAAATGTAAAAGTGTCTGATTTCTTTTATTCAGTGCCTTATGGCGGAGTGGAACAGGACAATTTTGTAAATGGGGTTATAGAAGCTGAGACTATGCTGGAACCTTATGAATTATTGGATTTTCTTCATGTTTTGGAGAAAAAGGCTAATCGTATTAGAGAACAGCACTGGGGACCGAGGACATTAGACTTAGATATTATTCTCTATGATGACTTGGTCTTGGATGAAGAGGAACTTCAGATACCTCATAAAGATATGAAAAATAGGGATTTTGTACTGGTTCCGTTAGCACAGCTTGCAGGTTATAAAAGACACCCTGTTTTAAAATTAACCATAGATGAAATGGTGGATGAACTGAAAGAACGTTATATAAGTGAATAGAATGAATGCAAAAGGATGGGCTGTTGTAAATTTT
>CAZSBV010000061.1:0-9841 GCA_964605105.1 uncultured Lachnospiraceae bacterium
GATTTTGACGAAGATTTTGATGACGATTTCTTTGAAGATGAAGAATCTGATCCAATTATCATTCCAAAACAGGAGCCGGAAGCAGTAGAAGAAACACCTGCTGAAGAAGCTACAGAAGAATAATTAAGAAGCGGAAAGAAAAGGGCTGTTGTATTTTGCAACAGTCTTTTTTCAAGTTTAAAACTTAATTGTAATAATAGATGCAGTATGCGACTGGAAAATTAGAGATAGAAGTATGGAGATTTATATGAAAAAAGGACAAACATATACAGGTATTGTAGAAAGAGTTGATTTTCCAAATAAAGGGATCATTATCATAGAAACGGTCATGGAAGATGGAACCACAAAAAAAGAGCAGTGTGTGGTAAAAAATACTCTTCCGGGCCAGAAAGTAACTTTTATGGTAAATAAGATTCGGAAGGGAAAAGCGGAAGGAAGATTGTTGGCAGTAGAGGAATGCTCTGCATTGGAAACAGGAAGTCCCTGTCCGCATTTTGGTGTGTGCGGAGGATGTACGTATATTTCCCTGCCTTATGAAGAACAGTTGAAAATCAAAGAAGCACAGATTAAAAAGCTGTTAAGTAATTGTCTGGATGGCAAGCAAAAAGAATATATTTTTGAGGGAATCAAAGGAAGTCCTGCGGTGTATGAATACCGTAATAAAATGGAATTTTCTTTTGGAGACGAGGTAAAGGACGGTCCTCTTTCTTTGGGAATGCATAAACGTGGCAGTTTTTATGATGTTGTGTCAGTAGGAAACTGTCGGATTGTAGATGAAGATTACAGAACCATTTTAAATACTACCTTGGATTTCTTTAAGGATAAAGAATTGAGTTTTTATCACAGACTTCGCCACGAAGGATATTTAAGACATCTGTTGGTTCGTAAGGCAGTAAAAACCGGAGAGATTCTGATTGCTCTTGTAACTACTACTCAGAGAGAAGAAATGCTCCAAAATGCGGATATTAATATAGAAGAAACAGATATCAATGAGCTTGCACGTAAGATATTGAAGACAGAAGAAGAGATGTTAACTTCCTGGAAAGAACAGCTTTTAAAAGCTGAATTAAAGGGAAAAATCACAGGTATTCTTCATATTCAGAATGATTCTGTTGCTGACGTGGTAAAGAGTGACCGTACGGATATTTTATATGGACAGGACTATTTTTATGAAGAGTTATTGGGATTGAAATTCAAAATTTCTACCTTCTCTTTCTTCCAGACCAATTCTTTGGGGGCAGAAGTGTTATATCAGACTGCCAGAGAATATATTGGAGATTTGGGAACCTCTAATGCGGATGGAACACCGGATAAAATCGTATATGACCTATATAGTGGAACGGGAACCATTGCGCAGCTCATGGCACCGGTGGCAAAAAAAGTCATTGGCGTGGAAATTGTGGAAGAAGCGGTAGAAGCAGCTAAGAAAAATGCCCAATTGAATGGACTGTCCAACTGTGAATTTATTGCCGGGGATGTATTAAAAGTAATAGATGATATTGAAGAAAAACCGGACTTTATTATTTTAGATCCACCCCGTGACGGAATTCATCCAAAGGCGTTGGAGAAAATCATCGATTATGGTGTAGACCGCCTAATCTATGTCAGCTGCAAACCAACCAGCTTAGTCCGTGACTTAGAAGTCTTCTTAGAGCGAGGTTATCAGGTAGACAGAGCCGTAGCCGTAGACCAGTTCCCTTGGACTGCCAACTGTGAAACTATCGCGCTTTTGTCCAAAAAAATGGTCGAGGAGCAATCGGACATGAGCGGAATCGTGGAAAATGAATCTAAAAAGTTTGATTACCGCGAAGAAGAAATACCGGATTGCGGATGTATCTATGGATAATTAAAATCTCTGCATAAATTCTCCTACCCGTGGAATAATAAGAATTATTTTACACGGAGGAAAACGCTATGTGTGGTTATTTCTACGGATGGTATTTAAAATGTCAGTCTGATGAGCAGACGCTGGCAGTCATACCTGCCGTTCATAAGAATGGACGGAAACGTACCTGCTCTATACAGATGATTACGGATAATGATGTGTGGGAAACTATATTTGATATAGAATTATTTCAAAAGAATGGAAGAACCATTTCTATTGGAGATAACTGGTTTGGAGAAAAAGGAATGCAGTTAGCAATTCACACACAAGGATTATCTGCCGAAGGCAAAGTAGAGTTTGGTCCGCTTTCTTCGTTAAAATACGATATTATGGGACCTTTTGCACTGGTGCCTTTTATGGAATGCAGGCACAGTGTATGGAGTATGCGGCATTTGGTTCAGGGAAATATATGCATCAATGGACAAAAATATTCTTTTCAGAATGCTTGTGGATACTGGGAAGGAGACAGAGGAAGATCCTTTCCGGAAAAATATATCTGGACGCAATGCTGTTTTGAGGGAGGCTCCCTTATGCTGTCTGTTGCAGATATTCCTTGGATGGGAATTCACTTTACAGGCATAATAGGTATTGTATTATGGCAGGGAAAGGAATATCGGTTAGCTACTTATCTTGGAGCGAGAGTGGTACAGGCTGCAAGGGGAAGTGTTAGAATTAAGCAAAGAAATTTGGAATTTGAGGCTAGGTTACTGGAGGCAAAAGGGCGTCCGCTCAAAGCCCCCATGAATGGAAATATGGCAAGGACCATTCACGAAAGTGCCTCCTGCCGGGCTTTT
The DNA here is from genome assembly GCA_964605105.1 of uncultured Lachnospiraceae bacterium. Taxonomy (GTDB): domain Bacteria; phylum Bacillota; class Clostridia; order Lachnospirales; family Lachnospiraceae; genus SFDP01. The sequence goes on from CAZSBV010000061.1 coordinate 2,680, forward strand.
TATCACTTTTCGAAAAACGGAAGTACTCTTTTTTCTTTTGAAACGAAGCAGGCCTCTTTTGAATATGAGTATTCTGTCTGAAAAAAATTAGTTACTTCCTATAAAAAGAGAATAAGAAAACAGTGGCAGGAACCCCTTTTCCTGCCACTTTTCATGTCAGCCCCAAAAACTTTCACGAATATTTCTACTTGCACACTGATAAAATTTAGTGTATAAGTGTAAATAGTCTGGCGGAACCGGGATAGGTAATAGATAGATGTCTATTTTAAATAAGAAGGAAACCGCCACAAAGCTAAGGGGAAAATGAAATGGCAAAATATTTAGTGATTGTGGAATCACCGGCAAAAGTAAAAACCATCAAGAAATTCTTAGGAGCAAACTATGAAGTCATGGCAAGTAATGGACATGTTCGTGACCTTCCCAAGAGCCGCTTAGGAATCGATGTGGAAAATGATTATGAGCCGAAGTATATTACTATCCGGGGAAAAGGTGATATTCTGGCAGGGCTTCGTAAAGAAGTGAAAAAAGCAGACAAGATTTATCTGGCAACTGACCCGGACCGTGAAGGAGAGGCTATCTCCTGGCATTTATATGAAGCATTAAAGCTTGCAGACAAAAAAGTATATCGTATCACTTTTAATGAGATTACCAAGACTGCAGTCAAGGAGTCTTTGAAAAATGCAAAAGAAATAGATATGAATTTAGTAGATGCCCAGCAGGCACGAAGATGTCTGGACAGAATGGTGGGATATCGTATTTCTCCCTTGTTGTGGGCAAAAGTAAAACGTGGCTTAAGTGCAGGACGAGTTCAGTCGGTAGCTCTTCGTATTATCTGTGACAGAGAAGAAGAGATTGAAGCATTTATTCCGGAAGAATACTGGACGCTGGATGCTTCCTTAAGAGCTGATGGAGAGAAAAAGATGATGACTGCAAAATATTATGGCAGTCAAGGCAAGAAATCCACGATTAAAAATAAAGAAGAAGTAGAAAAAATTAAAGCTCAGGTGCAGAATGCATCTATGGTAGTGGAAGAGGTAAAAAAGGGAGAAAGAAGTAAAAAAGCGCCATTGCCGTTTACCACCTCCACGTTACAGCAGGAAGCAAGTAAAGTGTTGAATTTCTCAACACAGAAAACCATGCGTCTGGCACAACAGTTATACGAAGGTGTGGACATTAAAGGAAATGGTACGGTTGGTATTATCACTTATCTTCGTACGGATTCCACCCGTATTTCTGATGAGGCAGTAGCACAGGCGAAAGACTATATTACAAAACAATATGGCGAAAATTATGCTGCTGTTACAGAGGAGAATAAGCAGAATAAGAAGAAAATACAGGATGCCCATGAAGCTATTCGTCCTACGGATATTTCCAGAACACCACAGGCTATTAAGGACTCTCTTTCCAGAGATCAGTTCCGCTTGTATCAGCTTATCTGGAAACGTTTTGTGGCAAGCCGTATGACAGATGCAGTTTATGAAACTGTATCCGTAAAAATTGATGCAGGTGAACACAAGTTTACTATGTCAGCTAACAAGGTAAAATTTGAAGGCTTCCGTAGTGTATACATTCAGGAAGAAGATGAAAAAGACGGGTCCAATGTGCTGCTTAAAAATCTGGAAAAAGGTAATGTACTTACTTTGGAAGATTTGGATGCAAAACAGCATTTTACTCAGGCACCGGCACGTTACACAGAAGCTTCTCTGGTAAGAGCACTGGAAGAACTGGGAATCGGTCGTCCAAGTACCTATGCCCCTACCATTACCACTATTTTAGCCAGAAGATATATTATTAAGGAAAATAAGAATCTTTATGTGACAGAGCTGGGAGAAGTGGTAAACCAGATGATGAAAGAAGCGTTTCCATCTATCGTGGATGTGAACTTTACTGCGAATTTGGAAACTTTACTGGATGGTGTAGAAGATGGAATTGTAAATTGGAAGACCATCATTGCCAACTTCTATCCGGATTTAGAAGATGCTGTTCAGAAAGCAGAAAAAGAACTGGCGGAAGTAAAAGTAAAAGAAGAACTTTCCGGAGAAGACTGCGAATTATGTGGTCGTCCAATGTATATCAAATATGGTCCTCACGGACGTTTTCAGGCCTGTTCCGGATTCCCGGACTGCCGTAATACCAAGCCATATTTTGAGAAGATTGGAATCGAATGTCCGAAGTGTGGCAAGGATATTGTATTAAAGAAGACCAAAAAAGGAAGAAAATACTTTGGTTGTATCAATAATCCTGAATGCGATTATATGGTATGGCAGAAACCTTCTAAGGTAAAATGCGATAAATGTGGAGACCTTCTTTTGGAAAAAGGAAACAAATTAGTCTGTCCAAATGAAGAATGCGGAAACATTGTGGAAAAGAAAAGCTGAATTTTTTAAATTTACAGAAAATTCACTTAAAAGATTGAGATTTTACAAAAAGTATGCTACAATCCTTCTATATAGATGCACGTTTTTGGAGTGAATAGATGGAGGAAGGTTATGAGCAGTATACAACTCTTGGACAAAACCAGAAAAATTGGTGAACTTTTACACAATAATAATTCCAGCAAAGTAGTGTTTAATGATATTTGCCGTGTTATGAAGGAAATATTAGATTCTAATGTGATGGTGATCAGTCGTAAAGGAAAAGTGTTGGGCTTGGATTATTCGCCAAATGTAGAACCAATCAAGGAAATGTTATGTGACAAGGTTGGAGGTTTTATTGATGGCCAGTTGAATGACAGAATGTTAGCTGTTCTTTCCACCAAAGAAAACGTGAATTTGGCGACGTTAGGATTTGAAAATATTGATTTTGGACAATATTCAGCCGTTATTGCACCAATCGAAACAGCAGGAGAACGTTTGGGAACTTTATTCTTATATAAGTCCGGACGATTCTATGATATTGATGACATTATTTTATGTGAATATGGAACCACGGTAGTAGGTCTGGAAATGCTTCGGGCGGTAAATGAAGAAAGTGCAGAAGAGAACAGAAAAGTTTCAGTTATCAATTCTGCTATTGGAACTTTGTCCTATTCAGAAATGGAAGCAATTGTTCATATTTTCGAAGAACTGGATGGCATGGAAGGAATTTTGGTGGCCAGCAAGATTGCAGACAGGGTAGGCATTACCCGATCTGTAATTGTAAATGCACTTCGTAAGTTTGAAAGTGCCGGAGTTATTGAATCCAGGTCTTCCGGAATGAAGGGAACTTATATCAAAGTACTGAATGATTCTGTATATGAAGAAATTAATAAATTGAAAGAGAAAATTAAAAAAGGGTAATGGATTACCTTAAGAGAAAGTAACACCCCATGGAAGGAACAGGAAGAGTTTCGTACAAGGGGTGTTTTCTTATGCATATATTGAAAATATTCAAGAATTTTGTGTCAAGATGTGATATTAAAAGAAATTTATAACAAATATTTGTATAGTTTTTTTTGCCAAAAAACTTGTTATTTTAATTAAAAGGACTATAATAAGAGATAATGCATAAAATAGGTATATTATTGGAGACAATGGATAAAAGGGAATACGGAGGTAAAGTATGTTTGACTCAGGCGCATTTAATTATATTAATGTTTTAGATAAGGCAGCAGATGCATCGTGGATTAGAAATGAAGCAATTTCTAATAACATAGCAAACGTGGACACGCCGGGATATAAAAGACAGGATGTTAATTTTGAAGAACAGCTTCGCAAAGCGATGAAGAATTCCCGTTATACTTCTATAGATGAGAGAGTTGCTAATATTGATTTGGAAAGATTAAAACCGATTACATACACAGATCATTCTACTTTATCTTATCGGTTAGATGGCAATAATGTGGATATTGACACTGAAAATGTTGAACTGGCATCCAACCAGATCCGTTATCAGGGGTTAACAGATAGTATTACCAAACATTTTGAAGGCTTACAGAGCGTAATGAAATAAGGAGGATTAACTTATGGGAATGTTTACATCTTTTGATATTAATGCCAGTGGTATGACTGCACAGAGATTCCGTATGGATATTATTTCTGAAAACGTTGCCAATGCCAATACAACAAGAACAAGTGACGGTTCTCCTTATGTGAGAAAAGTAGTTACTTTTACAGAAAAAGATAGTCAGACTCCATTTCATCATGTGTTGAATGAAGCTACAGACCGTTATTCAGGAAAAGGTGTTAAGATTGATGGCGTTTATGAAGATACAGAGACAGAGATGAATATGGTCTATGATCCATCCCATCCGGATGCAGACGAAAATGGGTATGTAACTTATCCAAATGTAAATATTATTACAGAAATGACAAACCTGATTGATGCCAGCCGCAGTTACGAAGCGAATGCGACAGCGTTTAATGCAAGTAAGACAATTGCATTGCAGGGGTTGAATTTGGGAAAATAACTTTAATTTAAAGGAGTACATATAAATGGATATCACATCATTGTATAGTGTAAATTCCAATATGATTGCTGAATCTTTGAAAGCTCAGCAGACAGCGGGAATGACAAGTACAACTGTAGGAGACAGCGAAGAATTTGCAGGAATTTTGAGCGCTGCGTTGGAAAACATCAATACGACTAATGCATATATTTCAGAGAAGGAAAATGAAGAATTGAAATTTGCCTTGGGGGAAACCGATAACACCCATGACTTGCTTGTTGCACAGATGAAAGCATCTACGGCATTACAATATACTGTAGCTTTACGAGATAAGTTTTTAGAGAGCTACAAAGAACTTATGAATATGCAAATTTAGAGACAGGTAAGGGACAATGGCAGATAAAGTGAAAGAAATTCCGGCCAAGCTTTTAGAATGGTGGAATAAATATACATCAAAACAAAAAACGATTATTATATCCATAGCTGCAGGGGTAGTCTTAGCATTGGCAATTCTGGTTACCGTATTGACCAGACCGCAGTATGAACTTTTGGTAACATGCGAATCGACCAAAGAGTCATCTGCAATTATTGAATTGCTGGAAGGGGCTTCGCCTGCCATTGACTATGTCTATTCCGAAGATGGGTATCAGATCAAAGTAGAAAAAAGCCAGATAGGACAGGCAAATGTATTGCTGGGTGCTAATAACATTCCGACAGCACGAATGGAAATTACCGATGTAACACAGGGCGGTTTGAGCACCACAGAATCTGATAAATTAAAATTATATATAGCTTATCAGGAAGAAATGCTGGAAAGCGATTTGGAAAGCATAGAAAATGTTATCTCAGCTAATGTTGACTTACATATTCCGGAAGATAATGGAACCATGATTGCTCAGAATGAAGATGCTTCTGCGGCCATTATGCTGGAACTTAAAGATGCCCTGACCAATGATCAGGCATCCAATATTGCACAGTTTGTTAAGACTTCCTTGGGAAATGAGAATATTCAGACCATTACGATTATCGATAATGAAGGTAATCTTTTGTTTTCCGGTGATGATACCAGTTCTATTACGGGAACTGCTAACAGCCAGTTTACTGTAAAACAGCAGACAGAAGCAGTGTTACAGAGTAATATTAAGAAAGTTTTACTGGGAACCAATGAATACAATTTGGTGGAAGTTTCCAGTAATCTGGAACTGGATTTCTCCAGCGTGGAAGAAACAGAACATTTATTTTATGCACCGGATGGACAGACGCAGGGTGTATTGAGCCATGAAGATATTTATGAAGCAGAATCTACCGGAGGTGTCAGCGGTGTACCGGGAACAGATTCTAACAATGAAGATAATACAGATTATGTGATTCAGGATTATGAAAGCAGTAGTTCTACAACTTCTGAAATTTCCAGAGATTATCTTCCAAATGAAAAAGTTACTTTGACTAAAATTCCGGCAGGACTTGTGAAATACAGTAATTCTTCTATTTCTGTAGCTGCCATAAAATATAAAGTTTTAAAAGAAGAAGATGCTAAAAATCAAGGGCTTTTAGATGGTATTACATGGGATGAGTACAAAGCCATGAATCAGGATAGGACCAAGCTGGAAGTGGACGAAGACCTTGTTGATTTAGTTGCAAAGGCATCGGGGATCAGTGCAGAGAATATTTCTTTTGTTGCTTATGAAGAGCCAATGTACATTGATGCAGAAAGTAGTCCGATTACAGGTACAGATATTCTGCAGATTGTCTTGATTGTTTTAATCTTAGGCTTGTTAGCCTTTGTGATCTTTAGAAGCATGAGAAGTGAAAAAGTAACAGTGGAAGAAGAAGAAGTTTCTGTAGAAAGCCTGTTACAGTCTACTCCTGAAGCTGTATTAGAAGAATTAGAAGTGGAAACAAAATCAGAAACAAGAAAATTAATCGAAAAATTTGTAGACGAAAATCCGGAAGCAGCTGCAAATCTGCTTCGTAACTGGTTGAATGAAGATTGGGGAATGTAACCCTAAAAGGAACCAGATTTATAGGGAGGAAAAAGTATGGCACGTTCGGGCGACGATAAAATGTCAGGACTCCAGAAATCGGCAATTCTGCTGATTGCATTAGGACCGGAAAAATCATCTAGTATATTTAAACATTTAAAAGAAGAAGAAATTGAAGAATTAACTTTGGAAATTGCCAATACAAGAAGTATTACTCCTCAGATTAAAGAAGGTATCATTGAAGAGTTTTACCAGCTTTGTCTGGCACAGCAGTATATTGCTGAAGGTGGTATCGGATATGCCAAAGAACTTTTGGAAAAAGCTCTTGGAAGCGAAAAAGCTATGTCTGTTATCGGTAAACTGACAGCATCTTTACAGGTAAAACCTTTCGAGTTTGTACGAAAAACAGATGCTTCACAGTTGTTGAACTTTATTCAGGACGAACATCCACAGACAATTGCACTTATTTTGTCTTACCTTTCTCCGTTGCAGGCATCCATGATTATTTCAGCCCTGCCACCGGAACGTCAGGCAGATGTTGCAAAACGTGTGGCTATGATGGATAGAACAAGTCCGGATATTATTAAGGAAGTGGAAAAGATTTTGGAATCCAAACTTGCAAACCTTGTGAATCAGGACTACACCATTATTGGTGGTGTGGATGCAGTAGTTGAAATTTTAAATGCTGTAGACCGTGGTACAGAAAAACATATTATGGAAACTTTGGAAATTGAAGAACCTGAATTGGCAGATGAAATTCGTAAGAAGATGTTCGTATTCGAAGATATTCTGTTACTGGACGACAGATCTATTC
>CAZSBV010000062.1:0-9665 GCA_964605105.1 uncultured Lachnospiraceae bacterium
AAAAAAGGGAGGTATATCTTATGCCAATGCAAATGGGTTTTCGCTGGTATGGCGAAGGCAATGACAAAATTAAGCTTTCTGACATTAAGCAGATTCCTGGCGTAACAAGCATCGTTTGGGCACTTCATAACAAAATGCCTGGTGAAGTTTGGGAAGTTGAAGAAATCGCTGAAGTTCAGAAACAGTTAGAACCATATGGTTTTAACATGGACGTTGTAGAATCCGTTAATGTTCATGATGACATTAAAATCGGTTTACCTACACGTGATAAATATATTGAAAACTATATTCAGACAATCAAGAACTTGTCCAAATTCGGTGTTAAAGTTATCTGCTATAACTTCATGCCTGTATTTGACTGGACACGTACTGATTTGTTCCATCCTGTAGGAGACGGCTCTACAGCTCTTTATTATGAAGCAAGCCGTATCCATGATGATCCTAAGGAAATGGCAGATTACATCTTAAATAACCTTCACGGATTAACATTCCCAGGTTGGGAACCAGAACGTATGGCAAAATTAGACGAATTATTTGCTGCATACAAACCGGTTGACAAAGAAGCTTTATGGGCTAACTTAAAATACTTCTTAGAAGCAATTATGCCAACATGTCGTGAATGCGACATTAAAATGGCTATCCACATGGACGATCCCCCATGGGATATCTTTGGTCTTCCAAGATTACTTACATGTGAAGAAAACATCGATCGTTTCTTATCCATGGTTGATGACGAATACAACTGCTTAACACTTTGTTCCGGTAGCTTAAATGCTGATCCTAACAACAACGTAGCAGAAATCGTTAAAAAACATTGCGATCGTATCGCATTTGCACACATCCGTAACGTAAAACATTTTGAAAACGGTGACTTCTCTGAAGCAAGCCATAGAGACTGCGATGGAGATACACGTATTCTTGATGTATTAAAAGCTTACCACGATGGTGGTTTCGAAGGATATATCCGTCCTGACCACGGCCGTCACCTTTGGGATGAAGGTCCTGGTAATGTACGTCCGGGTTATGGTCTTTATGACCGTGCTCTCGGTATCATGTACATGTTAGGTGTATGGGATATGCTGGACAAACAGAAAGCCGAAAAATAAGTTTGAGGTAAATTAAGAGGCAGTTGCATGTTGGTGCAACTGCCTCATTTACTTTACAACAATATTTCTTTCATTTTTTTCAACAATTCTTCTGTAAGAGATAATAACTGTTCTGCATCTTTTTCCACTAAGTCGAGCTTCTTATATCGATACACAAAGTACGGATTTCCCTTGGCCACAAAATTCAGCTTCCTAGGGAAAGCTGCCAGCAAGACGGGGATTTTTCCCGGATCGATGTTGGCATCTGGTTTCATGTAGATTTGAATGCGTTCATTTTTACCCTTAATTTCTGTCACGTAGATTTCATGGGCCTGCACTCGAATCAGGGAAATGCGAAGCAGATTTTCCACACTCTTTGGAACCGCTCCAAAACGATCCAAAAGTTCTCCTCTCATTTCTTCACTTTCTGCCAGATTTTCAATCGAAGCAATTCGTTTGTAAATATCCAGCTTCTGCACTTCATTCACAATATAGGAAGGGGGAATGAATGCATCTACATCCAAATCTACCAAGGTATTGAAATCTTCTAAAGTAGTAGGAAGCCCCTTCAGGTTTTTCACCGCTTCGTTCAACATCTTGCAGTACAAATCGTAACCAACTGCTTCCATATGTCCATGTTGTTTTTTTCCAAGGAGATTTCCGGCACCTCGAATTTCCAGGTCCTTCATGGCAATTCTGAATCCACTTCCCAAATCCGTAAATTCCCGGATTGCCTGCAATCTCTTTTCCGCTACTTCCTTTAACACTTTATCCTTTTGATACATAAAGAACGCATATGCTACACGGTTGCTTCGTCCGACTCGTCCTCTAAGCTGGTATAACTGGGACAATCCCATCTGATCCGAATCATGGATAATCATGGTATTTACATTTGAAATATCTAATCCGGTTTCAATAATGGTAGTGGAAACCAGAACATCTATCTCGCCATTCATAAAATCATACATGATTTTTTCCAGTTCATGCTCTTTCATCTGTCCATGGGCATAAGTTACATTCGCTTCCGGCACCAGATTCTGAATAAAAGCCGTCATATCTCCAATCGTATTGACTCTATTATAAACATAATATACCTGACCACCTCTGGACAGCTCTCTGACAATGGCTTCGCGTACCATTTCTTCATTATATTCACACACATATGTCTGAATCGGAAGACGTTCACTGGGAGCCTCTTCCAAGACACTCATGTCACGGATACCAATCAAACTCATGTGCAAGGTTCTTGGAATCGGTGTGGCAGTCAGCGTCAGAACATCCACATCATCCTTCATCTGTTTGATTTTTTCTTTATGAGTGACTCCAAAACGTTGTTCCTCGTCTACGATCAAAAGTCCCAGATCCTTAAATTCCAAATCCTTGGACAAAATTCTATGAGTTCCGATAACAATGTCCACTAATCCTTTTTTCAGATCCGTAATGGTATTCTTCTGTTGCGAAGGTGTTCTAAAACGGGACATCAAATCAATTCGTACCGGAAATTCTTTCATTCGCTGTACAAAATTGTTATAGTGCTGCTGCGCCAAAATCGTAGTCGGCACCAGGAAAGCCACCTGTTTTCCATCCTGTACCGCCTTAAAGGCAGCTCGAATGGCAATTTCTGTTTTTCCATATCCCACATCACCGCAGATAAGACGGTCCATAATACGATTGCTTTCCATATCTGCTTTGGTATCTGCGATAGCTGTTAACTGGTCTTCCGTCTCATCGTAGGCAAACATTTCCTCAAATTCCTGCTGCCATACGGTATCTTTTCCAAACGAAAATCCCTGTTTCTGCTGACGGATCGCATATAACTCGACCAATTCCTTTGCCACTTCATTTACAGCACCTTTCACTTTGGTCTTGGTCTTGGACCATTCTTTGCTGCCCAGCTTATTTAACTTCGGCTTTCTGGCATCTGCGGAAGCATATTTTTGGATCAAATCCAGACCGGTAGCCAAAATATATAAATTTCCGCCATCGCGATATTCGATTTTAATGTAATCTTTCACGACCTTTTCCACTTCTACCTTTTCAATTCCCTGATAGATGCCCAGTCCATGGGTCTCATGTACCACATAATCCCCGATTTGTAACTGCGTAAAGTCTTTGATTTTCGTGCCTTCGTATTTCTTTTTCTTCTTAGCCTTCTTTTTTTGATTTCCAAAAATATCACTTTCGGAAATCACTACAAATTTCAATAACGGATATTCAAAACCACGTTTCAGGGCGCCATAATAGACCAGCACTTCCGAAGGCTGCACCATGCGGAACGGGTCTTCCGTATAAACCGCTGCCATTTCCTGTTCGCGCAGATCTTCCGCCAGTCTTTTTGCTCTGGTTCTGGAAGGTGACATAACAATTACACGATACCCATTTTTCCGATATCGCTTCAAATCTTTTACCAAAAGCTCAAAACTATGGTTATAAGAGGCCACACTTTTAGCCATAATATTAAATCGGTTGTTTGTCTTTATCAGAAGATTTTTATCTTCCATAAATCCAATCTGAACCGATGGGAATTTTTCTATTTTACTTAAAATCTCTTCTTTTCCATACAAAATATTCGCCTGTTTTTCCAGAACATACCCTTTTTCCAGACGATGGCTCATGCTTTCCCTGAATTCTGCTTCCACCGCACTGCTATGTTCACGAATCCGGATAGGTTCATCCAGAAAGATACAGGATTTGTCCGGATCGAACAATTCAACAAAAGAACCTGTCTTATCAAAAAAATAATTGATATAACTTTCCAGATTCACGCTCATCCCAAGTTCCAATACCTGTTCCTGCAATTCCTTCACATGACTGCTTATACGATGAGCCTCTTCGGTTAGAAATTCTTTTCGCAGGGCTTCAGACTGTTTTTTCGCGTCCGCTGCTATTTTTTTCATTCCATCCCTTAACTGTTCCTGTGTCAGAATCAGCTCTGTGGCAGGATAAATACGGATAGATTCCAGATTTTCAATGGAACGCTGACTTAAAATATCAAAACTTCGAATAGATTCTATCTCTTCTCCCCAAAGCTCCATTCGATAAGGATTCTCCTGTGTCAAATCAAAAATATCAATAATCCCGCCTCGAATCGAAAACTGTCCCGGAGCCTCCACCTGATGTGTTTTTTCATATCCCATAGCTACCAGTTGTTTTGCCATTTTTCCTTCTGATAGTTCTCCGCTTTTGCTAATATCAATCGTATTTTTTCTCAATACCTCTATCGGCATCATCGGGGACATCAATGCACTAAAAGTAGTAATCACGGTTACCGGCTTCCCTTCCATGACTCTTTTCAGCACATTGATTCGTTCTTTTACCAATTGATTTCCATGGATATCCGCCTGGTAGAAAATCAGGTCTTTTCCCGGATATATCACTACATTTCTGTCATAGAACAAAAAGTCTTCCGCAATTTCTCTGGCTCTTAGGTCACTAAAAGTAAGGATGATCTTATATTTAAAACGATCACCCAATCCTGCCATCATATGAACTTTCTGTGAATCTACACATCCAGTCAAAGAAATCTTATCTTTCTTACGTACCAGCAATTCTCTCATCTGGGAAAACTCAGCCAATTCTCCCAAAGGGCTCATTAATCCTTCCACTTATTCCACCCATCTTACTTTCTTATTGCACAAATTTATAGTTTCACTATTTTTGCAATTCTATTCCGCTGATTTTGCCTTCTTATTATATAAATTCATGGCTTCACCAATTTCATCAATTACCATCAGTTCCACAGCCTTGGTTGCAAGCATTGCACTTTCATCCATAATGACTCTTTCTTCTTTCTTAAAGTGTCCCAGCACATAATCTGCCAGATCATATCCCTTAGGCTTTTCTCCTACTCCCATTTTAATTCTTGGGAATGTATCTGTGCCCAGATGCTGAATGATACTTTTTATTCCGTTGTGACCTCCGGCGCTTCCTTTTTTACGGATACGAAGCTGTCCTACGTCCAGACTGATATCATCATAAATTACAATCAGTTCTGTTTCTTCATCTACCTTATAATAGTCAATCAATTCTCTGACACTTTCCCCACTTAAATTCATATAAGTCTGTGGTTTTGCCAGAATGACTTTTTCTCCATTTATAATTCCTTTTCCAATCAGTGCTTTATGCTTCTTTTCCAACACTGTAATAGAAAATCTATCTGCTAATTTATCTATTGTCTCAAAGCCGATGTTATGTCTCGTATTTTGATATTCTTTGGTTGGATTTCCCAATCCTACTATAATATGCATATTCTTTCCTCTTCTACTGCACTTATAAATTATATTTTTTCCGCATAGATTCTACTTTATAAATGCTATTCTTTCTTAATTTACAATAATCATGACCTACGAATTAACTATAGCGAATCTGATTTTTGACGTCAAGCATCTATCTTTTAAACTATTCGTACACATAAAAAGACTGCCAAAAATGAAATTTCTTTCAAATCCGGCAGTCTTAAACCTCAAAACTCTTTTGTCTTTTACACTTCTTCTGTCAAAAACTGTTGATATCTGTCTAAAATAGTAGACTGTATCATCTCTCTGGTAGAAGAATTAATTGGATGTGCGATATCTCTGAACTCACCATCCGCTGACTTCTTACTTGGCATTGCAATAAACAAGCCCTTTTCTCCCTCAATAACTTTGATATCATGTACTACAAATTCATTATCCAAAGTAATAGAAACAATTGCTTTTAATTTACCTTCTTTTTCAATTTTACGTACCCATACATCTGTAATGGTCATACTCTTTCTCCTCCTAATTGTATTCTACAAATTTATAGTTTCATTTGCAACTTTGTCTTTAAATACTTCCTTAACAAAAAATTACCGTTTTTCAGTATATCACAACTGGAATTATTTGTGAACCAAAATTTACCAAATATTATATGAACATTTTGTGAATTTTTTTAACAAAATAATCACCTATTTTAGTTATTCTGACAACGAAAAGCACTTTGTTTTTTGCTAAAATAGAAGTATAATATGATTGTATTCATTTTACAATTAAAATTTTACGAACTTTTATTAATTAATTATAAAGAGGTATTGATATGTTTGAAATTGATTTTAAAAAACCTATTCATGTATACTTTGTAGGCATTGGCGGTATCAGCATGAGCGGTCTTGCTGAAATTCTTTTATCGGAAGGTTTCCGGATTTCCGGTTCTGATATGAAAGAATCTCCTCTGACGGATAAACTTTCTTCTCTGGGAGCTTCCATTTATTATGGACAAACAGTATCCCATATTGATGAAAGTGTGGATCTTGTTGTTTTCACCGCTGCCATTCATGAAGATAATCCGGAATATATTGCCATGAAAGAACTGGGAATTCCTAGTCTTACCCGTGCTGAGCTTTTGGGACAACTTATGCGTAACTACAAACTTCCCATTGCAGTCAGTGGAACTCATGGAAAAACAACTACTACCTCTATGGTAGCAGAAGTTTTATTGGCATCCGACACAGACCCTACGCTTTCCATTGGAGGAATTTTAAAATCCATCCATGGAAATATCCGTGTAGGAAAGTCTCCTTATTTTGTTACTGAAGCTTGTGAATATACTAACAGCTTTTTAAGTTTCTTCCCTAAAGTGGGAATTATTTTAAACGTAGAAGAAGATCATATGGACTTTTTCAAAGATATTCATGAAATCGTAGATTCTTTCCACAAATTTGCAGCTTTACTTCCCAAGGACGGCAGCTTAATTATTAATAATGAAATCGAACACAAAGAGACCATTATGCGTGATTTAAATTGTAATGTTATCCGTTATGGTTTCTCCCCTGACTGCGATTATTACGCAACTGATATTTCTTATGATGAACTGGGACATGGCATCTATACTTTAGTGCGCAAAAACGGTTCTTCCTGTAAGGTAGAATTAGGGGTTCCGGGACTTCATAATATTTCTAATTCCCTGGCGACCTTTGCATTATCTGATTTATTACAATTACCGGAAGCTAATACCCTAAAAGCTTTGAAAGCTTTTTCCGGCACTGACCGTCGTTTTGAATACAAGGGACAAATTGGCGGCATTACCATTATTGACGACTACGCACACCATCCGACGGAAATCACCGCAACATTAACTGCTGCCCGTAATTTCCCTCATAAAACTTTATGGTGTATATTCCAGCCTCATACCTATACCAGAACCAAGGCTTTCTTACATGAATTTGCCCAGTCACTTTTACCGGCGGATAAGATTATTCTTGCTCCTATTTATGCTGCAAGAGAGACCGATACTTTGGGTATCAGTTCTGTAACCTTAAAAGAAGAAATCGAGAAATTAGGAAAAGATTGTCTGCATTTTGATACTTTCGATGAGATTGAAAATTATTTATTACAAAATTCTATCAACGGCGACCTGTTGATAACTATGGGGGCCGGAGATATTGTAAAAGTGGGCGAAAATCTGCTTGGACTTTAGTTATCCACAATATCCACAATTTTGATGTGGTTTACTTCATCAAAATACTGTGGATATTTTTTATTTTGACTTTTTTCTTTAAAATTTTTAAAGGCTCATTTTTACTGGATTTTATGAGTTTACATAATTTTTCCTATGTTTTATCCACACTATCCACATTATCCACAAATCCCGCAAACCCTTGATTTTAAAGGCTTCGCAGGATTTTTGAGGTTTCTTTTTTTTTTTTAATGTGCTATAGTAGCTTTAAAACTTTTAAGCGGAGTGTGATTTGTATGAGTCAGTTTCAAATAAGTAACCAGCAAAATATTAATTATACTTTAATTGCCAATTCCTTTATTGACGTTTTTTTGGCCGACGCCAATGACGTTCAGGTAAAGGTCTATTTATATTTGTTACGCCATCAGACGAACTCCGAAAAATGCAGTATCTCTGCCATGGCAGATTTTTTCAATTACTCAGAAAAAGATGTTCTTCGTGCATTGTCTTATTGGGAAAAGAAAAAAGTTCTACAGTTAAATTATAATAATGGGAATGAGCTTATAGGCGTTACTTTATGTCCTTTGTCCCAAACACCTGATACTGCATTAACATCCCGGAATGCTCCATCGGTTCCAATATCTCAGACAACAGAGGCTCCTTTGGTCAAGACAGTAACTTATCTGTCCAATACTGCCACTTTTGTAAAACCGGAATATACTTTGGACCAATTGGCAGAATTTAAATCCAGAGAAACTACCTCTGAATTGATGTTTATTGCAGAATCTTACTTAGGCAAGACCTTAAGTGCAAATGATGTACGTTCTATATTATTTATTTCCGATGAGCTGCATTTTTCTTTTGATTTAATAGATTATCTTTTACAATATTGTATTGATCGTGGAAAACGGGATTTCCGCTACATAGAAAAAGTAGCTATCAGTTGGGCCGAAGCACATATTACCACTCCGGAGCAGGCACAGTCCCAGAGCATGAAATATGATAAAGATACTTACACCGTAATGAATGCTTTAGGAAAAAATAATCAACCTACTCCTAAAGAAGCAGAATATATTAAACGTTGGTATCAGATTTATGGCTTTACTTCGGATGTGATTCTGGAAGCCTGCGAAAGAACTGTAATGGCCACAGATAAGCATAGATTTGAATATGCTGATAAAGTATTGAGCAGTTGGAAATCTTTAGGAGTTCATCATAAGGCAGATATTGCCAAGGCTGATGCAGCTTTTGCTACATCCAAAAAGAAAACTGCCTCATCTCCTGCTGCTTCTAAGAACAGGTTTAACCAGTTTCAGCAGAATGAATATGATTTTGATGCCTTAGAAAAAGAATTATTAAGTAATTAAAGGAGAATCCAAGTGGCTTTAACCAATTCTCAATATAATACCATAATGAAAACTTACGAAGAAAAGCAGCTTGCCAGCAGACGGGCTTTGGATGAAAGACAGGAATTTATAAACAGGACAATTCCGGAATACCGGGAACTTTCTTCCAGAATTTCTTCTTTATCCGTAGAATATGCTTCCAAATTGCTGGATGGCGATGAATCTGCTCTGGCCGATTTAAAAGGAATCCTATCTTCCCTTCGTAACAAGAAGATAAAACTTTTATTAAATGCCGGACTCCCAACAGATTATCTGGAACCCCAATTCGTATGTTCCGACTGTAAAGACACCGGCTATATCGGCAATCAAAAATGCCATTGCTTTAAACAGCAAATTATTTCTCTTTTATATCAACAATCCAACATTAAGGATATGTTGAATGAGAACAACTTTTCGACTCTTTCCTATGATTTTTATGAAGGGGAAGACTTGTTACATTTTCAAAATGCGGTAAAAACCTGTAAGGATTTTATAGATTGTTTTAATTCATGCTACCATAATCTGTTTTTTTATGGTACAGTAGGTACAGGAAAATCTTTTCTTTCCGGCTGTGTAGCAAAGGAACTCATGGATCGTGGACATTCTGTGATTTATTTCAGTTCCACCGGATTATTCGAAAAACTTTCCCAGATGTCTTTTGACTATAATGCCAAAGACGAATTAGCAGATTTATATGAGGATTTGTATTCATGCGATTTATTAATTATTGATGACTTGGGAACAGAATTAACTAATAATTTTTCCTCTTCCCAATTTTTTT